>JBJFDE010000131.1:0-2350 GCA_051889855.1 Candidatus Cryptobacteroides sp.
CCGTACTTGTTCATATACGGTATCTGGTCCACGAAGAAGAGCGCGTTGATACCCTTGTCTTGGTAGTCGGGTCGAACGGCTATCAGCAGCAGGTCAAACACGTCTATATGCTTCGTTTTCAGTGCCTTGAGCACATGATACCATCCTGTCGGGAAGAGGTGTCCGCCGCATTTGCGCAGTGCCTTCGAGATGTCGGGCATGCCCACGCCTACGCCCACTATCTCGTCTTTCTCATTCACCACCAGCGTTACGAAATCGAAGTTGATGGCAGGGAAATACATGTCGCGGTAGTACTCTTTCTGCTTCTTCGTCATGGGCTGGAAGTTATAGAGTTTTTGGTAGGCCGCGTCTATCACGTCCATATACTCAATGCCGTATTTCCGTGTCAACTCCTTGGTTGTCTGCACCTTGTCCACGCGCACGTGCGTACGCTCCATAACGATGTTGGCAATCCGCTGCAGCCGCTCGGGCACCTCCTTCGGCGGGAACACCTGAAACTCTATCCAGTCTGCCTCTTTCACCAGCCCGTAGGCGTCCATGTGGCGCACGTAATATGGGAAGTTGTAGAGCGATGCCATCGGCGCAAGATACTCATACCCCTCTATCAGCAAGCCCTCGTGGTCGAAATCCGTAAAGCCGACGGGTCCGTTCATCTGCTTCATGCCGCGCTCGCGCCCCCATTCTGCCACTCTGCCCAATAGCGCACGGCTCACCTCAAGGTCGTCTATGAAGTCCATCCAGCCGAAACGCACGTGCTCATGCTGCCATTTCTCGTTGGCTTTCCGATTGATAATCGCGGCGATACGCCCCACGGGCTTCCCGTCTCGGAATGCCATAAACAACTGTTTCTCACATACTTGCAGCGCGGGGTTCTTCTCGTCGTCGAAGGTGTTCATCTCGTCGAAGAAGAGCGGCGGACAATAGTGGGGACAATCCTTATAGAGGTCGTTGGCAAACTCGATGAACTGCCGCAGTTGGCGTTTGGTGTTGACTTCGCGTATTTCTATAGCCATAAGCGTATTCTTAAATGCGGCTGCAAAAGTAGCATATTTTTTTGGAATATGCAAATTTTTCTGCATTTTTTAGGTGTTTTAGGCAATTTATGAACAGATATTCTTAAATAAGGTAAAAAGAGCAGTGCTAATCAATAGCGCGAGTCCAATGTAGAAGAATAGAGAAGCGGGAAAAGACGCGGGGAAACGAATCAGTATAACTGTTGTTGTAGAGTAAAATCAAGTCTGCCTTTCCCCACGCCTCCTTCTGAATATATAATTTTCCCTTTCTGCTTCTTGGATGCAAAGAACCCGGATGTGTCAGTTACCACAACATACACTTCTTTATATGGTTCTTTTTGGTTTCTATTCCATGTACTTGCCGCAAGAAAGACATAATATCCTTCTGAATTTGAATAATGATACTCACTTTCTTCAATAATCAAATTACCTTCTTCATCCATAAAGCCAATTTCGCAAAATCTTTCTTTAAGTTGCTCATCAAGAAAAGCCTCCACTCGAATACCTCCAAGCGGATTACCTTTTTCATCATGTAAAAACCCCTCTATAGATTCAGCGGCTGACACATCGGGATATGCATACCCCTTGCTATCACAATTGGTTAATGAAACAATACAAATTTCACAAGTTAATAAATACAAAAAGAATCTTTTCATAAGATGTTGCTTTTTAATCCAATATTGTCTGCATGATAGATAAGTTAAGCGCGTTTTCTAATTTGCAGATGGTTTCCAAAGATAGATTTTCCTCACCTTTCAGCAGGCGGGACACATACTGCGGGGAGCAGCCCATGCGTTCCGCCAACTGGCGTTGCGAAAGGTCTTGCTCCTCTAATGCCATCGCTGTCTTGATGGCAATCTTGCGCGAGTAAGGAAGCCAATCACGGTTGGCTCTGCGCCATTCCGCTTTCTCGCGCCATCTTGACGGCGTGGGAGACGAATGTTCGCGCAAAAAAGCGATTTGTTCTTCCCGACACATTCCCGACAAGTCGGGATAAACAGGGACAAGTTGGGCGGTTTTCATAATCAGTCCTCCTTAATAAAATCAAAAAACTATCATCATCGACAACCTTGTTGGCAACAAGATACTGTCGGATTTTCTCCATCTTTTCCAATTCTTTCAGCGTATGCTCACGCTCTTGCATGGTGCGGGTCAGTTTGATAGCACCGCCTGTGATGACATATATCCCAGGATTGAGTTTGATAGCATAAATACGCAACCAACTGGCATGTCTTGGACGATTTTTCAAGCGTGCTTTTTCCTTACTCAACATCATTTCCGATGTGCGGCTGTTTCGCTTCATGACAAAGATATGGACGAATAGGGGAGCGGGAAAA
>JBJFDE010000132.1:0-8571 GCA_051889855.1 Candidatus Cryptobacteroides sp.
AATCAGGTGGGTGCAACCAATGCGCTTCAGTATCCCAAGAAAGGGGATTTCTTCGCTTGCAGGAAATATCTCTTCGAGGTGGGTGGAGCAGGGAAGTCGTTTGAGCAGATAAAGGATGAGCCGGATAGTTTCCTTGCTGTTGATGACACTGAAATTGGTATCGGCTCAAGAATTCCTTTGTGGCTGTTTGGCTTTCTTTATTAGCGGTGATTGGGTCAGTTCAACAACCTCTAAAGTGTCAACCATTCTCAGGGAAGGTCACTCTCATCACATTTGACTCTTCGGAGACCGTCATCATGGACGGGAAGACGGTTGAGATTGTCTCTGCAATAGACTGGTTGTGCACCAGGTGAGCATCCTTTGATAAGGGAATTGAGCCACAAGATTGAACTCATATTGAGATACTCATAGAAAGTCTTTTCTATAGAAAAAGTTTTTCATTGCTGTCTTCACTCATGACTGTCGGCCTTACAAAATAATTATAACACCCTCATGGCACAGATCCGTTGTGTAGTTGAACGCATCACATACCAGAATCCGGAAAACGGTTATTCGGTGTTCCGTGTGAAGGTCAAGGGGTATGACGACCTCGTGACTCTCGTGGGCAACCTGCTGGACGTCCCTGCGGGTTCGGTCCTACTGTGCCAGGGCGAATGGAGGGTGGACAGGAAGTACGGGCAGCAGTTCCAGTGCTCTACTTGGGAGGAGGTGATGCCGGCTACAGCCTACGGCATCGAGAAGTACCTCGGGAGCGGTCTGGTGAAGGGCATAGGTCCCAAGTTCGCAAGGCTCATCGTTGACCGCTTCGGTACCGGGACCATCGATGTCATCGAGACGGACATAGAACGTCTGAACGAGGTCCACGGGATAGGTCCGAAGAGGATTGCCAAGATACGCGAGAGCTGGGAGAAGCAGAAGGACATCAAGAACGTGATGCTCTTCCTTCAGGGACACGGGGTGAGTACCGCATTCGCATCGAAGATATACCGTGAGTACGGCAAGGAGAGCGTCAGCAAGGTCCAGGAGAACCCGTACCGTCTCGCCGACGACATCTGGGGCATTGGCTTCAAAACCGCCGACGGAATAGCCTCTAAGATGGGCTACGGCAAGGATGACCCCCGCAGGATTCATTCAATGCAACACCATAAAATAACGCCAAAATCATACAACATTATATATCAATGACTTACAAAGGATAAATGTTGCAACAAATCTCATCCATATTGCATTAAATCTTGTTTTGGTTGTGCAATTTTATTAAATTTGCACAACGGAATACGGAAAATATGGAGAGAATAATTTTGTATCTGAGGACTCCTGCAAAGTCGGGAGAAATCAAAGTCAGACTAAGACTGACAGAAGGAAGAGAAGTGGCCTTATTCCACAAAACAGGAATTAAAGCAACCGCTGCTGACCTGGCAAAATTTGACATAGACGGAAGACTCAAGCAGCGAGTCTCAGTCTATAACTACGAACTTGCCAGATCCCTTGAAGAAGAGATCCGCTACATGCACGAAGCCTACGCCAACATGAAAGAAAAAGGTCTCGACATGACAAGCGATATTTTCGAAAAGGAAATTGCTGACCTAAAGAACCCCAAGCAGGCAGAACGCAAAGCAGCTGGCATGACACTGTTGCAGCGTTTTGAAAGATTCATTGACGACTCCTTCCGAGACGGAATCATATGCGAACTTCGTTACAAACACTACAGAGCCGTACTGACAAAGCTCCATCGTTATCTCACAATCAACGGCATGTCGCAAATGGCACCGGCAGAATTTACCGAAGAAAACATTCTCAACTTCCGTCTGTTCATCTTCGACGAATACAAATACGTTGACAAATACCCGAAACTCTACAAAGAGTGCAACGAGAGAAACAAGCCCAAACAACGCCTCAACCTCAACACTGTAACAACTCACCTGAAGAAACTCCAGACATTCTTCAACGAACTCGAAAGCAGAGACGAAATCATCAAATCTCCATTTCGCAAGATTGGAACCGAGAGAAAGAAAGCCGTCATGCGCACAATGTTCGATGAACCATACTTTTTATATAGTGCTGAACTGCAGAAAGTACTTAACACGAAGGTATCTGAAGATCTTCAGGAAGTCAAAGACGCCTTTCTCCTTCAATGTGCCCTCGGCTGCAGAATCGGAGACTTCCAATCTTTGTCTATGGAAAACGTCGCTGTCTCTCCGGAAGGGATCGCATACATTCATTATCTTCCTGATAAGACTCGTGATGGCCAGGAAACAAACATCGAAGTCCAGACACCACTTGTACGCTTCGCCCTTGAGATAGTTAAAAGAACAAAATTCAACTTCCCTATAACCAAATACCCATGTGGCCAAAGCGGCTATAATGCCAAAATAAAAACATTGCTCAGGGTATGCAAGATAGACAGAAAAGTCCCAATATACGACGACTCAATCAAGGACAACACATACAAAGCACTACATGACATCGCAAGCAGCAAACTCTGCAGAAAAACTCATGTAGACATAATGAACAAAGTACAGGTAAACATGTATGCTGCAGGACTTCACAAAGAAGGTAGCGGAGCCGTCACCCGTTACACCAAGCTTGAACTAAAAGACCGCTTCACCCTCATGTGTACCGCCTTTGGCCAACCCTCATACAAAGCTGACAAGAACCTTAAAATCAGAAAAGCATGAGAATGGACATATATTATAACCTATGGGGGATACAATATCAGCAGAAACGCAAAGCACTCCAAGACCGCCTTGGAGTGCCTTATCCTGACAGAGCCATTATAGACCAAGAAGCCAATACTAAGCTCTTCACAGAACACATCCGAAGGATCACAGATGCACTATGCGACAACCAAACCAACAATATAGACAGCAACACCTATCTGAAAACCCGATCCCGCTGGCTTCAGAACCTCCACTCTGATTATGTAACCAGGTTAAAATCCCTCGAAAAAGATCAAATTATCCAGCATAGCAGCCAATGGATATCACATTCCGAACAGATAATAAATTCCACAGGCAACCAAGAACTGATATACTTTGCACAAGATGTCTTTAAGATCATACGCAAAAATATCGCAGCCGATCTCTTATCTTACACTAAACCTCAGCCAGCAGGATTCCACACCTGTATCTACAACAAAGAACACAGCAGCTCTCTGCTCCGGTACCTCCACAAAAACATCAACAGTCGCACAGGAGTACCAGCCTTTCTCTACATCCAGGCAGCAATCGAAGCCAAAGTCATTGAGAGACCACCATATAAAATCGCTGTAGCGGAATTCCCCAACATAGGAAAGCGAGCCAACTATGACTCCTATATCGGCAGCTCCCGCAACTTCCGTCAGCACCAGGAAACCCTTAAGACCATAACGGACGAAATCAAAACTCTCTTAAAATAACATCATACACAACAATAAACATCAGCATCCATTGACATTCATTAGCAACACAATGAATGTCAATGCCTCATGGTAGCATAAATCAAAACTTCTCGCTACACTTGCAACACCAAATCCGGACGGCTGCTCGATGTATCGGAACATTGGTCGCAATCCGTGGGCTCTGACGAGCAAGAGCACCAGCGGATTTCAGACAAACCATGAAACCAAGCATACATGCACAGACAAGAGAACAAGACACACCGATAATTCAATATGTGGTAAACAAAGAAGACCTCAGCCACATCATCCGCGATATCATCGCCGATAAAATTGAAGAATACGAAACAACTAAAAAAGATCGCCTTCTCTCCAAAAAGCAGGTGGCAGAACGCATTGGAGTTGACAGATCCACTCTATGGAGATGGGAAAAAGAAAACTATCTGGTGCCGATCCGATTTGGCAAGAAAGTCCGCTATAAAGAAAGCGACATAATTGAAATCGAGGAGGGCAGACGATGAACGACCCAATAACAGCTATAATAGCTGAACTCGAATCCTCTCAAGAGACGGACAATATCGGCATGTTCACCATTCGCACGGCTAACCGCACCATAGCCGAAGCAGCCATGCGTCCGAACCCACGACAACTATATCAAGAACTCTGGTACGAAGGCGAAGTCTGCTGCCTCTTCTCAGATTCCAACCTTGGAAAATCCATCTATGCCGTACAGATGGCCGACACTATCGCCACCCTACGTCCTGTCCTCCTGGTTGACTGCGAACTCACAGACAAACAATTCCAGATGCGCTACACCGATATTGACACCGGAGTAATGCACATATTTCCAGAATTGCTCTATCGCGCAGAAATCAATCCCAACACCCTCGATGTGAAAGACTACGAAACTAAAATCTTCCACCATATCGAAGCTGCTGCCCAGCACATGAAATGCAACATCATAATCATCGACAACCTTACCTATCTATGCAACTCATCAGACAAAGGCGTAGATGCCGGACTCTTTATGATGAAACTCATGAACCTAAAAAAGAAATATGGCTGGAGCCTACTCATCATTGCACATACTCCCAAAAGATCATTGATGAGCCCCATCACACAGAACGATCTTGCAGGATCCAAGAAGCTCTACAACTTCTTCGACAGCGTCTTCGCCATCGGCAAATCTGCAAAAGACAGCCGTCTAAGGTATGTAAAGCAACTCAAAGTACGAGCTGGAGAATTCCGCTACGACTCTTCCAACGTCATAGTCTATGAAATCGAAAAGACCGACGGCTTCGTCCACTTCGAGTTCAAAGAATTCTCCACCGAAAAAGAACACCTCAAAGAACGCACGGAAAAAGAAATAACATCTACGCATCGTAACGTTCACGAACTCAAATCCCAAGGTAAATCTACCAGAGAAATAGCAGCCTACCTCGGTCTCAGTAAGTCCAAAGTAGATCGCCTCATCCATACACCACTACCAAGTGTCCCAACCTGTCCCACTGTCCCAGCCGATGGGACACCCGGGACAAATGGGACACCTGGGACAGAACAAAAATGACCGCCATGTCACACTACTACACCCTTCAGAAATACACCAATCCAAGCAGCCGCCACACCTGCCCTGCCTGTGGCCGTCAACGCTGCTTCACCCTCTATGTTGATCCAGATGCCAACCCACTACATGAAACCGTCGGCCGCTGCGATCACGAATCATCCTGCGGCTACCACCGCACCCCACGCCAATACTTCCACGACCATCCGGAACATCGCCATCACTGTCATCCTGAGAGCAGCGAAGGATCCTTCACCCGTCATGCCCGACCCGATCGGGCATTCCCAGGCGTCATCCCTAAGAACCTCATCCCACCACCTTCAGCCGCCAACCACCTCATAACCTACCTGAAGACCATGATCCCATCCTCAGCCATAGACCGTATCATCGCAGACTACCGCCTCGCCTCCACTCCGGACCAGGCAATCATCTTCCTGCAGGTAGACCAGGACAACCAATGCCGCACAGGAAAGATCATGCAATACAACCCAGCCACCGGCCATAGAATCAAAGACCCCAACAAACCAGGCAGAATCAACTGGCTCCACTCAATACTCAAGAGAAGAAAACAACTACCCCCGGACTGGCAACTCACCCAATGCCTCTTCGGAGAACACCTCCTGCCCCAGCATCAGGACAAAACCGTCGCCCTCGTAGAATCCGAAAAGACCGCCATCATCTGCTCCGCCATGATGCCCCAATACCTATGGCTCGCCACCGGAGGCAAATCCCAATTCAACAATCGGCTAACAGTCCTCAAAGGTCGCAAGATCATAGCCTTTCCCGACATAGATGCCTACCACGACTGGCTTCGACGCACAACAGACTTTCCACACCTCAACCTCAAAGTCAGCGACCTCCTTGAAAAGCACGCCACCCCAGCCGATAGAGCAGCACACATCGACCTCGCTGACTGGCTGATACAATTTCTAACAGACAACAAGTAATCAGAAAAATTATGCTACCTTTGACTCAGAACATACATAACCAAACTATGGAGTACATTATATATAGTGACGAATCGATTTCGAGGGGCGAATATTTCTCCGACTTCTTCGGAGGTGTACTCGTTCGCAGCAGGGATATTTATGAAGTAACCACAGCAATAGAAGCCAAGAAACAGGAACTCAATCTTCTCGGTGAAATAAAATGGGTGAAAGTATCAGTAAACTATCTCGAGAAATATAAGGAAATGATGGACCTGTTCTTCAGCTTCATCAAACAAGACAAGCTCAAACTACGCATAATGTTCCGTGACACCAACCAGGTGCCATCGAACCTTGACCGCGACCATATAGCCAACCGCTATAACCTCCTGTATTATCAGTTCATCAAACACACCTTCGGACTGATCCACCACTGCGACAACCCCAAAGAAGACACATACCTGAAGCTATACTTTGATAAGCTCCCGATTTCCACAGAAGAAAACGATGCATTCAAAGCCCATATCGGCTTCATGCAGAACCTTCGTGCCTTCAAGAAAGCAAGAATAAAGATCCGTCCGGACGACATCGCAGAAATCGACTCCAAGAAACACAACCTCCAGCAATGCATGGACATAGTTCTCGGAGCAATGGCATTCCGTCTCAACAACAAGCATCTTGAGATTCCAGAGGGAGCAACACAGCCAGGAAATAAGACAAGAGCAAAAGAATCACTCTTCAATCACATACTCGAACTGATTAAGGACGCCAACAACGATCCGGACTTCGATATCGCACTAACCACGAAAGCATCCGGTCCGAAAGACTTCTGGATAACCCCATACCGTCACTGGCTCTTCCTCCCAGCTGAGTTCAAGGATAAAAAATAAGTCCTGCAGAAATGCAGGACTATAAGGCTTTATAAAGAAAAAGCCCCGCCAATACTACTAATCCGCTCAAGTAGGAACTTAAGACTTCATATTGCGCAGGTCTTATTCTGATGCAAAGATAAGGAATTATTTCAATAATCCAATATCTTCTAAGTCTCGTTCACAATAATAACAATTATCATTCCCTATTGTTTCTTTCGCGACACATTGTTTCTCATCGTGTCGCGAAAATTGTTATAGAGTACTGTGATGCATTTTTTCGCGACATTTTCGTACCTTCGCCCCAGGAACCGCCGAGCTGTCGCCCCAACGACATGAAAATCCTAATCGACAACGGTCACGGCATCCAAACCAAAGGCAAACGCTCCCCAGACGGCAAATTCCTCGAATACGCCTACACCAGAGAAATCGCAAGACAGGTGGTCACTGAACTGAAAAACAAAGGCTACGACGCCGAACTCCTGGTTCCCGAAGAAGACGACATCCCACTATCAGAACGAGTCCGCCGCACCAACGCCCATTGCCAAGCCTTCGGCAAAACCAACGTCATCCTCATCAGTATCCACATCAACGCCGCCGGCAACGGCACCAAATGGATGAACGCCACCGGCTGGAGCTGCTACACCTGCAAAGGACAAACAGAATCAGACCGACTCGCAGACAGCCTTTATAAAGCTGCAGAGCAAATTCTCGAGAACCAGGTAATCCGCACCGACTACGCCCGCGACGGAGATTCGGACTGGGAAGAAAACTTCTATATACTACGACATTCCTTGTGCCCCGCAGTACTTGTAGAACAATTCTTTATGGACAATAAAAAAGATCTCGCTTACCTCATCTCTGATGAAGGCGAGCGAAATCTTATAGATGTTATTGTGGGTGGATTAGAGGCTTTCTACAGTTTATCGTTTCCTTTTCACGAGCATTAGAATTCCGACAGTAACACCGATTAGAACTGTTACAATCGACCCCTCAAACCCATTATTGCCACCCGTCAGTATATATGGTCCTGAAATCTCAGGAATTATCGCATAGGCATCCTCCGATATTCCAGACACTCCGACACCGAATACAGGTCCTAAAGTGAAGTTCCAGGCCCAATGAATACCTATCGGAATCCAAAGATTGTTTCTGAACTTGTATGCCGCTGCCAACATAAATCCGGCTTCAGCGGAAATGGCCATTGCAGTCCAGAAATCTACAGTCATCAGATGAACTGCGCCAAATGTCAATGATGATATGATGAATGCTAGCAGGGCGCCATACCTCTCATCTATCATTCTGAACAGGATTCCTCTGAAAAGAACCTCTTCAGTGACAGCAACAATTGAATATGCAGCAAAACTCAATAGTAGTCCAATCCAATTGATATTAACTGAATTAATCCTGTAAACTCCCATCAGGGCAAGAACGCCTACGACACTTGCAATGAAAAGGCTTCCGATAAGTAGTCCTGTCAGCAAATCAGGGAATGCTCTCTGCAGGCGAAGTTCCGATACCTTTCTTCTCTCAAAGACTTTCACCCATACAGCATAAATCCCCAGTACCGCAATCGCTCCGAGCAGTAAAAGCAGAGCTTTTATCCATATGTTGTTGCTGAAACTTCCGACAACTGGAACAGTCTGGGAGAGAAACAGGAAAAGTGCTGACCCGAATACGATCAGCATAATCCACTTCCAAAGTGGCATTGATGTTTTTACAGAGTTCATATTATTTGATTACCATCAATCGTTCAACATGAAGCAGAAACCTCTCCGGATTACCTAGCCCGCCATTGTCAGAAACCAGTGCCACCATATTGGGGTCACGGCTCCATAT
>JBJFDE010000133.1:0-8549 GCA_051889855.1 Candidatus Cryptobacteroides sp.
TATGCAAATCGTAAGCATCCCGATGCAGACCGTATGCATACCGGAGGGCAAAATCTGCTGCATACACCTTTTCCGGACCGTTGGGGATTCGAACCCAGCATTGATTATCAATTAGTTTGGCCGGGTGAAAGGCTCGTGTTTACGAAGTGCTTACGGGCGAAAAATCGCGGTGTGGATTTTGTGGGCGGGCGGCTACTTCACGTTTTTGATTAGTGGTTTGAAAAACTTGAGGAACTTCACAGTTGTCTCGTATAACCACTCAAATTGTCTCTGCCAATCCTTCCGATCGTGGTAATCACCTTCAGTCTCCAATGAAACATACGATGACTTCTTGTCATCCATTCTTAGCCATTGTATTTGCTCGCCGATTTTCTCTTTGGACTTCTCATGGCCAGCTTCGTAAAGTCTATCGAAGATCTCTTTGGAATTTGAAGTCTGAATATTCAAATCTACCGCGATGTTTGTTTTACCTCTGCCAATACAAACATTCAGACAGATTCCGGAGGTACCAACGGCAACATTTGTCCAATGTTGTGCCAAGGGCCTCTGGGGATTAAACTCCTTTGGCTGTTCGAGCACATATTTGCGATACTCTTCCCAATACTCCAACTTGAGCTTCTCGGTGTCAGACAATTCATCGCTAACCTGCTTGCGGACGTTCTTCGTCCATCCATTAGGTTTTGCTGCTATTTTGAAATTTGGGGCCACAGGACTATCTCCAATCCGGAATAACTGTACCTCGATTGCAAAGAACTGATAATCGTCACTCGTGATGGCATTGAGCCAGTCAACTGCAGCTCGATGCTCTTCCCTGACCTGAGATGAAATCCAGATAAATGTCGAAGCCTCAAGACCGGCGCAATAGGATATAACCTGTCCGAGATGAGTATGGTCGGTTTGCTCAAGCTGGTTCTCTATAACGACATTCCTGTTAGTGTTTATATCCTTGCACAGAATGTCGGCACTGAACGATCCAACCTTCTCTTCCTTGCCAATCACCTCCAGATCCATTCCGATAGCTTCGCTGAGGATTTCAATATTCTCAGGCTCAGCGAGCCATGGTGTGAAATCCTTGGCTTCATCCTTCCATTGATCGCGCAGATCAACTTTTTCAAGTCTTGCGAGCTTGCTCATATTCCTTGCTTTTAGTCTGTGGTTATCAAAAGTAGCTATTGTTCCGAGAGCATTCTGTCGTAGTCTTTCTTTCCTACTCTGAACTCACCAGATTGAAGTCGGGTCCTTTCATATGCTAATAATCTGAACGTTCAGTAATTTCTCCGAGGTCGTAAACCACTATGGCAAGTGGGAACTGACGACCATCAGCAGTTGGCACAAAGACCTGTTTGTCACCGTCCACGACAAACTCAACATGGGCTCCCTCGACATTAACTACGGCATATGGCCTTTTGCCAACCATCTGGCCGGTGATGAGCTTTAGCTGGTCGTACTTGATGGGTTCCATCATGATTTCTTTCTCGAAGTCAGGAATGTCTTCGAAACGCTGGTAAGTAACCCCGTCACGGACAAAATAGACCAATTGGCGATAAGTAGTGGGTCTAACCTCTCTTTCTTCGAAATCTTTCTCACCAGACATGATAGCTTCGAAAGGATTCTGCTTGATAGAGACTGCAAGACATTTTTTTGCGATTTCCTGTGTCTGGTTTCCGTAGGCAGGGGCATCTGGCTCACGGAGAACTCCTAAGGTCCTCTCCTCTTGTCTCTTCACGATTCTTTCATATTCCGTAAGGTATCCACCATTATCTATGAGCTTTCGGACGGACGACTGAAGTTGGGCCGCAAAAGCCTTATCGGTCTTGTACAACTTGTACAAATCCATATCCGACTTTCGTTTCTCGGCCATGACCTTGTCGAAGAGCTTCTCATAGAACCATGCTGTCTCTTCCGCATCCGGGTTGCCCAGAATCTTAGTGCGGAAACTCGGACTCTCTGCTATGGACTTGGCGAGACTTACGAGCTTCATCTTCTGGTCTTCCGGAGTGCTCTTCCAACCATCGAACCACCTTTCGTTGAAGGTTTTCACAATCCTGTCCAGTTGGTCGTTGTCCACCTCACCTTCGCCTCCAGATACCATTTTGGGTGCAAGCGGATTTATCTCAGCCTCCTTGTCATCAAGCTGGATAGGCTGGTCAAGCTGCGTCCTGCGGAGCCCGTAAGTACTGAGGTCAACGGAGTCAAGCAAATCCTTGAGGTCATCCCTGCCGGGAACATCCACTTTCAACTCCGGGATAAGGAATCGCAGGAACCAGAAGAGTTCCTCCCAGTTGCGATTCTCATACGGAAGGATTGCAGCAATACGCGAGTAAATTTTTACAAATTGCTTTGCTTTGACCTTAAAATCAATCTTGGCATCGTTATCCCAGTCAAGGTCGATATTGAACCGTTGGGCAGCAGTATCGATGAGATACGACCACTTATCTGCCTCCTCTCCGGTGAAGTACAGATAGATGAACTGTGCAATCTCCTCGGCATCGAACACCCCATAGCCAAGCAGTGTACCTCGCAGTTCATTCAGCACGTTCACATTCGTTGGGCCGGTGAGGGTCGTGGCGGTATAGAACGGGTCGAAAGAATCCTTTATCTCCTCAGCCTTATTGAAGAAGTCGAGGATGAAGAGGTCTTCGCTCTCTTTGTTCAGCTCATCAGCGGAGCGGTTGAGACGGGACAGTGCCTGTACAGCAGTAACGCCACCGAGTCTCTTGTCCACATACATGGCGCAGAGCTTCGGCTGGTCAAATCCGGTAAGATACTTGTTGGCTACAACAAGAATCCGATTTTCATCTTTTTCGAACTCATCGACCAGCTTTCCTTCAGAGAATCCGTTTATTTGGGACTCGGTGTATTCTACTCCATCCACCATCTTCGAACCTGAGAAGGCGATGAGGACATTGTAAGGAAGATGGTTGTCTTCAATTTGTTTCTTGATAGCAAAGTAATACCGGATGGCACACTCGATGTCTTGGGTAGCCACCATTGCCTTGGCTTTGCCCTTGAGCTTCTTTGCCCGGAAAATCTTTCCGTCAAAGTGCTTGAGCAAAACCTCTGCCTTGATTGCAATGACCTCCGGATCTCTTTCAACATAACGCTTCAACAGGGACTGCGCCCTTTCCTTGTCGTAAAGAGGATTATCCTCGATGGTCTTTGTGAGTTCGTAATAACTCTTGAAGGTGGTGTAATTGAAGAGAACATCCAGAATGAAGTGTTCCTCGATGGCTTGTTTCATCGAATACAGATGGAACGGACGGAATTTTCCATCTGGACGCTCCTGAGTGCAGAAACGCTCAAAGGTTTCCCTCTTCGGTGTGGCCGTAAACGCAAAATAGGAGGTGTTCGGGCTCATCTTGCGTTCCTTCATCATCTTCTCAATAAGAGCGTTTACATCATCAAGATTATCCTTGTCGGCCTCCTCGCTCTCATCTTTGTAGGTAGTCGCATTCATCTTGTCGGCAGCGATACCGCTCTGGGATGAGTGCGCCTCATCGATGATAACAGCAAAGTTACTGCTGCTCATGTCAGAAATAGCACCGCAGATGTACGGAAACTTCTGGATGGTCGTTATGACAATCCGCTTTCCTTGTTCAATGGCATCTTTCAATTCTTTCGAGCTGTCGGCATGAGTAATGATTTTCTCGGAACCACCGAAGGCTGAAATATTCTTGCTAATCTGGGAGTCAAGGAGCCTTCGGTCGGTGACAACTATGACCGTATCAAACAATGAGGAGTCGAATCCACGGCTACGCTTAGCATCTCTTGCTTTTGGAGTGACGCTGATCAGGCGATAGGCAAGCCAAGTAATGGAATTCGATTTGCCGGAGCCAGCAGAATGCTCGATGAGATATCTTTCCCCGACACCTTTCTCGGAAACGTCTGCAAGGAGCTTTGAGACGACATCCAGTTGGTGATAGCGAGGGAAGATAAGTTTCTTGGCATTCTTGAGGATATGTGGAACTTTCTTTCCGGTCTTAGCCTCACCATAATCCACGAGGGCATAGTTGAGGATGATGTCGGAAAGGGAATCCTTCTGGAGAATGTTCTCCCAGAAATAGGCCACCTTGTGCTTTCCGGGCTCCACTGCCGGATTGCCAGCACCCATGCCATCCGGGAGCCCCTTGTTAAAGGGCATGAAGAATGTCTTCTCCTTAGCCAGACATGTGGTCATGTAGATTTCATTCTTATCCAGCGTAAAGTGGACAAGGCAGCGGCCAAATTTGAGTAGCGGATCTTTCGGATCGCGGTCTTTGATGTACTGCGCCTTTCCATCAACCCATGCAGTCTGCCCCGTCCACGGATTCTTAAGCTCCATCGTAATGATAGGAAGTCCGTTTACATATATGACCATGTCAATTTCGTAGCCGGGATGCATAAATGAGTAGGTCTGCTGTCGGGTTACGCTGAATTGATTGGTGGCGTACTTCTCCTTGGAGACCTCGCTGTCAGATGCGGCTGGTTTAGGGAACAACAGCTGAAAGTGGACATGATCGACATCAAGTCCATTCTTGAGAACTTCGAGCGTACCATGCGAATCAATGTATCGCAGCAGCTCATTCTCGACCTTTGGATGATAGTCACCGCCCACGAGTCTGTCAAGTTCCTCCTGTTGAGTGCTCTCAAGGAAAGACCACAGTCTTCGTCTGTCGATACAGAACTTCTTATCGAAGTCGTCCGGCATGCCCCAATAATATCCTGCGCCACCGGGAATTTGGTGGTCGATATCCGGATACTGCTCTGGGTGCGTCTTGCGCTCTTCGAGGGTACTGCCCGTAAGGGCTCGCTCTATCAAGGCTTCGAAAGCCTGCTCATTTGTCGCTGTTATGCTCATAACACTTTTATTTTTCCGGTAACCACATCGTTGATGATAATGCGCTTGCGCTCTTGGAGAACTGCGATGGCCATTTTATGACGATTAATGGCAATTCCGACATAGGACTCAACTTTGAAAAGATAATCAGCTATCCGTTCTTGCTCATCCTTTGAATTTGGATAGGCTATTTTTAAGTCGGCAACCTGCCATGCATTTACGGCAGGATAACTTGTTCCTACAGAAATTTTCTCAATCTCGTTAATTAATGAAGATGCTAAAACAGCATAAGACATGAATTGCCCGTCAATCATTCTCGTATTAGGACGAATAACCATAAAGCCAGTCGAAACAATCAAATCATCTTTGTCAATAACGGCTACGACTTTTAGATAAGTCCTGACAGTTGATATTATAATATCTCCCTTTTGCGTGATACGCCTCGCTCTTGAAGGTGCATCACCAAATAAATATTTTGTCGAATTCGTTATTCCTTGACCAAAGGATACGTCACCAATTTCGACATAATCAATCTCGGTATCTTTCTTTGTAGTTTCTGGTAGAGCCTCATCATTGTATGATGCCAGATATTTGATTTTCTTCAGTTCCCAAGAAGCAGGTATCTGTCCAATGTAATCTACTCCGCTATCCTTCATTGGAACATTGGGGTCGAGGCCTTTGGTGACTGCATTCTGGATGATGATTTGCTTGCGCTCGTTGAGAAGGTCTATCATCCGCTGCTGCTGGTCAATGGCCTTGTCGATTTCTGCAGTGACGGAATCAAGATACGCAGCCATTGCTTTTTGTTCTTCCACAGGAGGAATTGGCAAATAATAATCACGAAGTTTCCCGTAATCAATATTTTGTCCCTCTCTAATTCCAGTAACTGTGCTCTTCAACAAATCGATAAAAATCCCCGATTTCCCCAAATGCTTAAAATATGATGCTTCAATTTTTTGGGGTGTCAGAATCGTGTATGCAGGACTGATAATACCTCGATAATAAGCATATTCAATCCCACCTTGAAATGAGCGAAGGCTAATCACGAAATCACCGACTTCAACGAGCTTTAATGATTCCAATCCCTTTGTTGCAGAGACGACACGATTCTCGTATAGGTCCTGTGGAATGACACCATGATTCTGCGTTGCCGATAGCAAAGGCTCATTTGGATGTCCCTTTTGCGAACGCTCTGAAAACACATATTTCATCTTGAGGAAGTCCCAATGCGATGGAACTTCTCCAAGCCAGAATTGTCCGCTATCCTTGTATTTTTCGTATCTTGCCATTACTTCTGAATTCCAAGGAGTTGATTGATGAAACCCTCACTCTCGCTGTCGAGCTTCAGAATCTCTGCCGTGTTCTCGTCCAACGTCCGCAGCGGTGTGGCGTGATAGAAATACTTGTTAAAGGAAATCTCGCAGCCGATGACGGTCTTGGGAAGGTTAATCCATGCGTCAGCTACATAAGGCCGTACCTCCCGATTGAAGTATTCGAGAATATTCTCTTTGACCGGAATATTCTCGGAATCCCGGAGCTCTGAGTCGCTTTCGTATTCAATATATTCCTTGCCTTGAGGGATGAAACCATAGTCGATAATCTTCTCAAATGGGATATTATAAACCTCAGTCAGCTCTGTAATAACAGATGAAGTGCTCTTGTGAATCTTCTTTATGACGGGCTTTGCATCCTCGTCCCGGACAGAAACAGCCATCATTATGGTTTTGAGTTGCCCGGCAGAGAGTTTCTCCGCAAGAGACTTTGCAGCCTTGGCCACCTTCTCTGAGAACTCATTGAAATCCCAGTATTTATCCGTACCCACAAGTTCCATCAAAAGGAGTCCGGATTTGACCAGCAGCTTCCTCTCATGCCATTTGACAGGAGAGATAAGTGCACTAAATTGCTTGTTTGTAAGCTCGATTCCTTCCTTAGAAAGATGCTCACGTATTTTGTCAATATCCTCGGAAGACAACTCTTCAATTCCATCTCCGAATTCTTCGGCCATCCACTTAGTGATATCGTATTGTGATTTGTCGTACAGCAATTCCTCCACGGCCTCACGACTAAATTGACTTCTAAGCCGGAGAGGACGATCCACGGTGATATGGTTATACCGGAAATCGTCATTATCGAATATTTTGGCCACCAGCGGCGACTCCGCATCGGCATCCTTTTGGTGATAGGAAAGATACAAGTCTGTAATCCTTTTTACATCCCCAGGAGAGAATTCACAGTTTTTTTCTCCAAGATTCTTCCGGAGTTTCTGGAAACACTGCGATGCGTCAATGAGCATTACCTTGCCCTTGCGTTTCTCCTCCTTCTTGTTAGTTATGACCCAGCAGTATGTGGTAATTCCGGTATTATAGAATATGTTGTTCGGAAGCTGAATAATGGCATCTACAAGGTCATTCTCAATCAGATAGCGTCTGGTGTTGCTTTCTCCGCTACCAGCATCTCCTGTGAATAGGGACGATCCATTGTGAATGGATGCAATACGACTTCCTTGGGGTTGCTCAGAGAGGGACTTCATCTTGGAAATCATGTCGAGGATGAAAAGCAGCTGACCATCGCTGGTGCGAGGAGTCGCATCCACAGTTTCTTTCTCCCCGGCAAAATTCTGTAGTTCTACTTCAAAACGGGAATCCAGCAGCGTCTTGCCATCGAACAAGTGCTCGGCCTCTGTTTTCCACGATTTGCCGTAGGGAGGATTGGTGAGCATATATCCGAAGTGTTTTCCTCCATGAGGATTTCCATCAAGGGTGTTGCCATTCACAATCCCATCAGCATCCACGTTTTTGATGATAAGGTCACTCTTGCAGATGGCGTAAGTCTCCGGGTTGAGTTCAGTCAAATGAATATTGATGGCCTCAATCGGGAAATTGATGCCGTACTCAGGCTCGGTCAGATATTCTGTCGCTTCGGTCATCATACCACCGGATCCTCCGGCAGGGTCGTAGAGGGAGATGATTTTTGGTAGGTTATCCTTAACAGGGTCAAAGACGAGATGGCACATAAGGTCGATGACCTCTCTGGGGGTAAAATGTTCACCAGCTTCCTCATTGTTCTCCTCATTGAATTTGCGGAGGAGTTCCTCGAAGACATACCCCATTCCGATATTTGTCAGAGCCGGAAGCGTAAGTCCTTCCGGGTCTTTGACATCCACATTGGTAAGGTTAATATGGGGGTCGGTGTATTTCTGGATGAGGGAAATGAGTCTGTCTTTGTCAGCCAGTTTGCGAGCCTTGGCATAAAAGTCAAAGCTGAGGAGGACATCCTTCACATTGGCACTGTAACCGTTGAGGTATTCAATGAAGTTGTCGTGGTTGATATTGTTGTCTTTTTTGGCCTCGGAAAGAAGCCTTTTGAGCGTCCATTTGCTGGAATTGTAGTAAGACAACCCTGTAATATCTGTGAGGGCAGCATCGTCAATCTCCGGGAACCCTTCTTCTCTCAAATCTGCAATCTCATTGAGAACATCTTCCTTTGTTGGTTCCAGCAGGGCATCGAGCCTTCGGAGCACGAACATGGGAAGTATGACATCCCTGTATTGTCCACGTAGGAACACATCACGAAGAACATCGTCAGCAATTCCCCAAATAAAACTGACGAGCTTGCTATGAACGGCTGCAAGTTGCGCTGTATTTTTCATATACTGTTATTATTATCTCCTTGCTTTACAATCCCGCAAAGATACACCCCGAAATTGACAGCTAATGTCAATCAGCCAAAAATG
>JBJFDE010000134.1:0-2336 GCA_051889855.1 Candidatus Cryptobacteroides sp.
AAGAAGAGAATCACGAGCTCAACAATCAGAAGAAGTGGACCACCTGCACCGTTTGTATTGAATTTCTCAGCGATTTCAGCTGCGAAAGCAAACGGAAGACGTGCGATGATACCGATCATGATGATGAGTGAGATACCGTTTCCGATACCGCGGTCAGTGATGCGCTCTCCGAGCCACATTACGAACATCGTACCACCAAGAAGGATTACAGTCGATACGAGGTTGAACCAGAAGTTGCTCCAGCCGAGCTGGTTGACTGCGATGAATGCAGATGCAGGAATCTGGTTGTGAAGATTTGCCATGTAGGCAGGACCCTGGATGCAGATGATCAGGATGGTGAGATACCTTGTGTACTGATTCATCTTGCGGCGTCCGCTTTCGCCCTCCATCTGGAGTTTCCTGAAGAATGGGACGAAAACACCAAGAAGCTGGATTACGATGGATGCCGAGATGTACGGCATTACGCCCAGCGCAAAGATTGAAGCATTACCAAACGCACCACCTGAGAACATGTTCAAAAGGCCTACAAGACCCTCTGAAGAGGTGCTCTGCAGATTGGCGAGCTGAGCTGAATCTATGCCCGGAAGCACAACGAAGCTTCCAAGGCGATAGACCAGGAGCAGTCCAAGAGTATAAAGAATTCTCTTGCGGAGCTCTTCAATCTTAAAGATGTTCTTGATTGTCTGGATAAATTTCTTCATCTTTATTCGATTGTTGTTGCGGTACCTCCGACAGCCTCAATCTTGGCGATTGCAGACTTTGAGAAGGCGTTTGCAGATACTTCCAATTTAGCGGTAAGCTCTCCATTTCCGAGAATCTTCACGAGCTGGTTCTTTGAAATGAAACCGGCATCCCTGAGGGTCTCCAAAGTGATAACATTGAGATTCAAAGACTCTGAAAGGGTCTGAAGAGCTGCAACATTGATTGCTTTGTACTCAACTCTTGTAGGGTTGGTGAAGCCGAATTTAGGAAGCCTTCTCTGGATAGGCATCTGACCTCCTTCGAAGCCGATCTTGCGGGAGTAGCCGGAACGTGCCTGTGCACCCTTGTGACCACGGGTTGATGTTCCACCATGTCCTGAGCCCTCTCCACGTCCGATTCTCTTCTCTCTGCCTTTTGAGCCGGCAGCAGGTGTCAAATTATTCAATTTCATCTGTCTGTCCTCCTATTTAAATTTCCTCAACGATTACAAGGTGGCTAACTTTCTCCAGCATACCTTTGGTAACCGGAGTGAGTTCTACCTCTACAGTCTGGTGCAGTCTGTGGATTCCGAGAGAAGCAAGATTTGCGATCTGCCTCTTGGTTGCACCGTTCTTGCTTTTAACCTGAGTGATTCTAAGTTTTGCCATTTCTTCAGTCCTCCTTAACCTTTAAATACTCTGCTCATTGGAATACCGCGGAGACCTGCCACAGTGTAGGCATCCCTCATCTCAACCAAAGCAGCAACAGTCGCTTTCACGAGGTTGTGAGGGTTGGATGAACCTTTTGATTTAGCGAGCACGTTGTGAACTCCGACTGACTCGAATACAGCACGCATCGCACCACCGGCCTTAACTCCTGTACCAGGAGCAGCTGGTTTCATGAATACCTTTGCACCACCGAATTTTGCCTCCTGCTCGTGAGGGATGGTTTTGTTGAGAATAGGAATCTTGACAAGATTCTTCTTTGCATCCTCGATTCCCTTTGAAATAGCAGTTGTAACCTCATTGGCTTTTCCAAGACCATAGCCTACAACGCCGTTCTCGTCACCTACCACAACAATGGCAGCAAAGCTGAAGTGACGACCACCCTTGGTAACTTTGGTCACCCTCTGGATGGCTACAAGTCTGTCCTTGAGCTCAAGGTCAGATGTCTTTACTCTTTTAACATTTGTATTTGCCATAGTCTTATTAGAAAATTAAGCCGCCTTCACGTGCAGCGTCTGCCAAACTTTTAACTCTACCATGATAAAGGTAACCGCCACGGTCGAATGAAATAGTGGTGATACCTTTTGCGAGGGCGCGCTCAGCGATTGCCTTTCCGACAATTGCAGCAGCCTCGATACCTGATTTGCCCTTGCACTCTGCTGCGAGAGCCTTGTCATTTGAAGCGGCAGCGCAGAGAGTCTTGCAGCCGTCCAGATAATCAACTACCACCTGTACATAAATCTGTTTGTTGCTTCTGAAAACAACCATACGTGGTCTCTCAGCAGTACCATTAACGACTTTACGGATACGGTAGTGAATTCTTTTTCTTCTTTCAATTTTATTCAATGCCATAATCTAGTCCTCCTATTATTTAGCACCTGCTGACTTGCCGGCCTTGCGACGGAGCTGCTCGCCGACGAACTTGATACC
>JBJFDE010000135.1:0-2327 GCA_051889855.1 Candidatus Cryptobacteroides sp.
ACGACATTACGCTTGATGTAGTCTGTGCTGTTACAACCCATACAACGATTGGGCTTGTTCCCCTTACGAATGAGCGAGAAGTGATAGTTCTCTTTTTCACTATCCTTTGAAGGAATAGTGTTCATTTCATTGGGCAGTTTCTCAGGATCACTTGATGACGCTGCTGGCCAACTCTCCAGAACTGTTCTTCCACACTTGGTGCAGTGGCAGTAGCCAAATCCTGTACCTTCATTATAGTATAGAATTTGTCCGTTGCCACTCTCACGACTGCTTCTCGAATCAAACAAGTGCGGTTCTATTCGGTCTTGTTTCCATTCGTCAGCCCCAATCAACTGGGCATTGACCCGCGTATAGACGTTGCTGTCAAGAATGCGGCTTGCAGATTCGTTCATGTCTGGAATGAACTCAGCAGGCTGCAATAAATCGAGGTCAACAGTCTTGCTGACCGACCACGTCTGTAAATTATCCAACTCATCTTTTGAGTCTATAACCACCTGTTCTCTGTTGAAATACAGTTTTTTGAAGGTAATTTCAGGCTTGAAAAAATTGGTGTATCTGATGCCTCGTACAATCCTGACCATTCCGTCACGCGCAATAGGATTGCCTGGTGCATATTGCGAAAGGGCGGTTCGTAATGGGTAGGATGGATTAGAAACGGTAACCAACGAATAGGTGTCCTGAGAAGCTGAGTTGATGTCAAACTCCACCACATTGACAGGCATATTGGCATTTGGCGTGAAACGATGCGTCGCCCAATAGGTCAATAGTCTGGCGGCAAGCGGTTCAATGAATTTCATTTCAAAGAAAGCCTGCTGCTTTGCGCTCGTCGCATTTCTGTATGGCTCGGCATAATCCTGAATACGCAGTTCCAGCTCTGCATAGCAGTTCTCGTTCATTTCACGTGCTTTATTTACCACATACTGAGGTGGTCGGCTACTGAATATCGTGCCGGCAAGCAGTATTCTGAGCTTGCGCCTCAGTTTGTCATCGAGAGATTCAGAACATTTGTTGTTGAATGCTTCGTATGGTGTACCTGCCTCGTCACCCAGTCCATCCAATGGACTTACTGGAGAATTATCTGCTTTTCTCTTTATTTTGATATGATGACTGTCTCCATCGGGCACAATCTGGTAATTAGTGAAATAGCTGATTACCTGCTCATTGATACTGCCGCCAGACATTCCAAACACACCAAACTCCCTTATTAGGAAAGAGTTGACATGACGCTGTATAACCTGACTGCTATTCAGGTCAACGGTAGGAGTATTGACAGTGCGGAGGATAACATTCTCCATTGGATTGAGCAATGTTCTTATACCCACAGCATCAGATCCACACAACGTAACACATGCACTTCTTACCTGTCCACGACGGCCACTACGACCAGCTCTCTGTTTGTAGTTTGAAGGCATAGGCGGTACCGAGGTCATCATGACCAACTCCAGGTCACCAAGATCCACACCCATTTCCATGGTCGTAGAGCAGGCAAGAATGTTCAAGCAATGATCCTTAAAGTCTTCCTGCACCTGACGGCTCACCATCTTGTCCACCTGAGCTGTATGCTCTGCCTGTATAAAAAGAGCAGGGAACTGATAGATTTGGAGCAATCGGTCAGCAAAAGTTCCATTCAGTCCCCAGAGTCCGCAGTTCCAAAGTATCTTGCGGTTTTCTTTTGCCCATGCTTCAATCGCCTCGTCTTGTGGATGTGGTGTATCACTGAAATTATGGAAAGGAAATGCCACCCATTTTTCATGGAGTTCTTCTCGTAAAGAAACAGGTTCTCCTCCTATGAGATAGGGTGCATATCCGTGGAATGTCGTCTGCACTGGGCGTAACCATTCTACATGATGGTTGTCACCACCAGCGTTTGTGTCACATAGATAAACATCTTCATATAGTCTGAAACCTATCTTGGCAAGGTTCAGACGATAAGGAGTCAGATGCACATCATCTATCACCTCATCCTTGTCCTTCACATGTTGATGCACGTCATCATCATAATGGGTGCTATGCTCCAAAAGTTCATACTTCAATGTCAACTCGTTCCACATACAGTCGATGACATCCTGTATATATTCTCTGTAGCTGCTTACCGCATTGGTGACAGAGACATGCTTCTCGTCAGCAATCAGTTTAGCGAGCAAACGTATGATACGCGAACGGTTGCCTCCCTTGTCCTTTATTATAGGCTTATGAGCAGAACGACGTTTGGGCTTCTGAGTGGCAAAGCGCACACATTCGAAAATGTCTATCGGGTCTCTATCATCCATCTTCAGGAAGACAGATTCGTTCGAACGAACCGTATAGTCAAGGAATATCTGCATCAA
>JBJFDE010000136.1:0-8442 GCA_051889855.1 Candidatus Cryptobacteroides sp.
ATCGGCAAAAAGGTCCCTGTTCCAGCTATAACCTGTCCAGCCTATGCTTTGACCGAATTCGTCACGACGATACTTCCGGTTACTGGCTTGCCATGTTTCATGCCAATCCATGTCAATTACCATTATGTCAATAGGAAGTTTCCTGCTGCGGAATTCATTGGCCAGTTCGAGAAATTCATCATCGGAATATGCCCAGTAGCGGCTCCACCAATATCCGAAGACATATTTCGGAGGCATTGGGATTTTTCCTGCCACCTTGGTAAAATCAGAAACAGCAGAAAGATAATCATGGCCATAAGCGAAAATATACCAGTCGATTACATCATTTTCAGGTCTTGCACAAACCCATTCACCCCAATCGGATGAATCTTTGACAAGAATATGCCTGTTGCTCTCATCCACTATAGCCCATCCGTCTCTTGACACAATGCCGGTTTCCATCGGGTCATTGTTATTGATTTTGTCATATCCCTGACATCCGTCAAGTGTCCTGGCTGTACCCATCAGATTCGCAGAATCATCCATGCCGGGATGCCAGAGGACTTTTTTTCCATTGAGCATGAAGGAGACACTCAGATTGTTTTCATCGAAACGCCCGGTCCCGTCATATACCAAAGTTAGGCTTTTTGTCTTTATTATAACACCATCACCAGCTTTCTTTTTTGAAAAGGATGGAACCGGGAGTTCCCTATTGACAATAGCAAGGGTGGCATTGTCCTCGAACACGCCGTCCCCTGACCATTCCATTCGGATGAGTCTGTCTGTCAGTACAGTAAATCTGGCCTTACCGACTATCACCTGCGCATCTGCACTGGCAACCGGATTATCCCTGCAGATTGCCGGCATTGACGGCAGCAGCAAGAATGCCAAACAAAATAACGTATTGAATATATGTTTCATTTTCATCTTATTTGCTAAGTTCAAGTACATACGCTGCCCTTGGAGCAACCACTACAGGAGCTGTGAGATCTATGACTTCACCGCTGACAACATCTTTTCCTCTCACGTTTCCACCTATGACTTCCGAGAATCTGGCAGTGTCAAGAATCCTTACAGTATCGCTTCCGCTCAGGATTACAAGTACAGTCTGCTCACCACTGGTTCTCGCATAAACATAACATTTTGACGTATCATCAGGAGTATAATGTGTCATGGTGCCTTCTGTCACCGGTTTGGAAGTCTTTCTCCAATTGAGAAGTTTGCTTGCGTAATTCCAACACTCATTTTGGAGCTCGCTGCGTCCTTCTGCCGTAAAGGCATTCTTCTCATCTTCTTCCCATCCTCCCGGGAAGTCACCTCTCAGCTGGTCTGCCCCTGCCATGCAAATCTCAGTGCCATAATACATCTGAGGAATTCCCCTTGTGGTCAGCAAGAATGCAAGGCCCTGCTTGAATTTCCACATCGGCTCTCCAGGTTCCATGAATCGGGCAATATCATGATTATCAAGGAAGACCAGGACGTTTTCAGGATCAGGAATAAGAAAATCCTGTGTCAGGCACTCATATATTTTGAAGAGTCCGGATTCAAGCCCCTCCTTGGTATTGCTTTCTTTCAGGATTTCTTTCTTTGCAGTAAACGTAATGTCAAAATCCATCACCGTCTTGAGTTTGGAGTCCTTTTCATTGACATCTGACTTTCCCTGCCACCATCCTGCGGCTGAATTGCGAGGATACCATCCTTCGCCTACGATATTGAAATCCGGATATTCTGCTTCTATTTCCTCACACCAGCGTGTCATGAAATCATAGTCGGCATAAGGGTATGTATCCATCCTGATTCCATCGAGACGGGAATACTCAATCCACCAGATGCTATTCTGTATCAAATAATTAGCCAAATGCCTATTCTTCTGGTTCAAGTCAGGCATACCTGCCGAGAACCATCCGTTCACAAGTATGTCCTTTTCTGTCTGAGGAGCATGAGGGTCCATCAGCACCCATTTGTAATGAGTTGTATTCTGCAATGATGATGGTGATTTGACACTGATTGATATCAATTTGTCCTTCTCTTCCTGGGACAGGGCCTGATATTCTTCAACAGTGGCCGGAAACTGGATTTTTTCACGCCTTCCGCGGAATTGGTTCATCATCTGTTGAGGACTGTTCCTCAACTCTGCAATCTTTTCAGCATACCAGTTCTGATTGAACCAGTCCGATGACGGGATGTCATCAATCCACCAGTGATTGACACCTGAATGATTGAATATCATGTCCATGACCACTTTTATTGCCTTGTCATGGGCAGATTCAATCATATTACAGTATTCTTCATTTGATCCCAACCTCGGATCTACCAGATAATAGTCAGAAATCGAATATCCGTGAGACTGGCCTCCCTTGTTGAATTGTACAGGGTTGAGCCATATTGCAGTAACTCCAAGTTCATTGATATAATCAAGATGGTCGATGATTCCCTGGATGTCACCTCCATGTCTTCCTCCACCCTGCCTGTTCACCTGATATCCGTCAAGAACATCATTGTCCGGATTGCCGTTGGCGAAACGGTCCGGCATAATAAGGTAAAGAACATCCTTTGAAGAGAATCCCATGCCGCCTTCTTTTGAATTGCGCTCTCTCAATTCAAAATCCTTGCATATTGATTTCCTGCCATTGCGGAATTCGAAATTGAGTTTTCCAGGATTGGCATCAGGAGCAATATCAAGATATACAATCAGATAGTTCGGATTTTCAAGTGTACAGACTTCCTTGATACGCACGCCGTCATATTCTTGCATGGAAAACCGGGAAGTCGAAATGGCTTCACCATAGAACATAATTTGCAATTCACGATTCTTCATTCCGGTGTACCAGAATGGAGGATCCATTCTTTCAATGGAGACGGCACCGGATGAAATGCAAAAGAAAAGGCTGATTAGCGCAAATACTATTCGTTTCATAAGATGTTCATATAAAGGGGAGTTGATTGCCAACTCCCCATTCAACAATCAATTATCAATAATTAGGGTTCTGAACAAGGCCTGGGTTTGCATTCAGGGCACGCTGCGGAACAGGGAACCACTCATATTTCCTGTCGCGTTTTGCAGGAAGGTCATATCCCACCTCTGTTGCTCTTCCGAAGAACCACCATTGACCCTGGGTAAACTTGTCGAAGCGGCGAAGGTCTGTACGACGGCGATGGCCCTCATCAAAGAATTCAAGTCCCCATTCACTCAACATCCTGTCCATGTCAAATGCATCAGAGAATCCTCTTGGAGCCTGATCTTTTGCAGGACCGAGTACTCTGCCGTTTACTGTTGATGAACCGTTCCAGTCACTTGATGAGAAGTATCTCTGACGTACTTTGTTCACCCACTCTTTTGCCTGAGCAGCATTGCCTTCTCTCAGCAAGCACTCTGCATAAGTGTAGTACACTTCAGCAAGTCTGAACTCAACTGCGTCAGCATCAGCCATAGTCTTGCCGGAAGCGGTCGGATAATAAGGATATTTTGCAGCGCGGATACCACTGTTGCTTTCGCCCCAGCGAGGATTCTCGACAACCTGAAGAGGATGGTTGCCTTTTCCTCTGAAGTTTCCAATCTGGTCAACATACACATTGTACATTCCGGCACGGTCTGCATCACCATTCTGGACATCACCATGGCCATAATCGTTCCTGATGACACCATCCATGAATAGTCCACCCCAGTCAGTGAGGTCTCCACTCTTGTCAGCATTGTTATATGGAGCTACGAGACGGATGTCACGAGGATCGAACCTTTCATGTACTGCTCCAAGTTTGTCGCCATACTTTGCATCAAGGAAGCAGACAGCTTTTTCACGGTCATACATTTCAGCAATCACTGTTGACTTATATATCTCAGTAATCTTCTTGATAGTTCCGTCTGCCCTCCAGGTAGTGTCATATCCTACAACAACATTCTCCACACACTGTGAATAGAAGTCACTGCTATTGTCAAACGAAGGTGTGACAGCGCAGCAGTTCCATCCCGAATGCACGTTCTCCGTGTTGAAGAACTGGGCATATACATAGTTCATGAAAGGGCCATTTCGCATATTGGTTGACTTGGTATTGTAAACCCTGTCAGAACTGAAAGCAAAGACGATTTCAGGACACTCGGTGTCGTTGTTGGCTGAATATATCGACTGATACTTAGGCGCAATTGAATATGAACCATACTTACCGTCAATGCTATCCTTTGCAAGCATCTTGCACTCATCGAATTTCGGCTCTCCCGTGAAAATCTCAGAGTTGAGAAGGATTCTCATCTTGATCATCCTGTTCATAGCCTGGTTACACCTGTTGACAGAACCATTTACAGGCAGCTGCTGACAAACCTCATCAAGTTCGCTGATCATCCAGTCACAAATCTTGCGGCAGCCATCTTCAAACGAAGAGCCTTTCATGGCCGATTCAGGAAGAATGCTGGTATCCGTGCTGGTAGTAAGAGGAATCGTACCTCCGAACACCTCAAAAACGTTATAATAGCAATATACCCTGAAAGTCCTGATTTCTGCTATGTATGAATTGAACTTTTCCTCAGAAAGATTGACACCGGCTGCGCCTACGGTTTCCATATCTGCCAGAAAGTTGTTGCAAAGGCCTATTGCTGACCATCCTTTGTTCCAGATCTGGTTGACATAGTTTGCTTCAGGAGTCCAGGTATGGGTCGAGAGCACGAACTTGTCACCGCCATCCCAGCCCCAGCTGCCTCCATTCCATGAACGCCACGAAATCTGGTCTGCCGAAAGCTCCTGTGCGTACCAATAATGCTCTGAAAGATCGCCCTGCTCCTGGGCATATATATTGGAGATTACCTGTTTTACAGCTGTCTCATTAGTAAGATATGAAGAAGCGGAAAGCAAAGTATGCGGTTTCTCTTCCATATCAAAACAACTTGTAACGGCAAGGCCGGCTATCAGAAGTCCCAAGCCTTTTCCTACTATATTCTTATACATTGTTATTCTCATTTATGTGATTAGAATCGTGCTGAAATACCAAGTGTAATGGTTGAAGTGTACAAATTGGCTGCACTTGCAATACCAGGGGTAAGTCCTACTGAAGATACCGTTGACGGATCAACACCGGTAAATCCTGTAAGTGTGAACAGGTTTGTTGCAGCAAGATATACGTTCAGGCTTTCAAAACCTGCTTTATTCTGCTTGAACTTGAAGTCACGTCCTACAGAAACCTTCTCCAGTTTGAACCAGTCACCTTTCTCAAGATAGAATGAGTTCAGATAATCATTGTCAGCTGTCAGGTGAGCATATTTCGTATATGCGCTCTTGAGCAGGTTGTCAGATGTAGAACCAGGAAGTCCATAGGTCTGGAGTTGTGAGTTCCAGATATCCATTCCGGCAAGTCCGCGGCCATTGATTGTAAGGTTCCACTGTTTGTATCTGAGAGACAGATAGATAGAGAAACTGTGCTTAGGAAGAGTGTTGCCTATAATCACTTTATCATCGTCAACACAGCTTGTCTTTGACGCCGTGCCGCCATCAGCGGTATAATGGAGAATCTGTCCTTCTTCATTATAGCCAGCATATTTGTAACCCCTGAGGGTACCGATTCTTGTGCCTTCTTCCAGACGGAAACGATATTCGCTGCTACCCAAAGTTCCAAGTGCTCCCAGGTCAATATATGAAGCTGCATAGACATCATTACCTATGCTTTTGAGGAATGCATCGCTATATGAATAAGTACCTCCGACACTGTAACTCCAGTTCTTTCCGATTTTGTCACTCCAGTTCAATGCAATCTCAACACCACGGTTCTGTGTAGAACCAAGGTTGAGCTGAATTGTAGAATATACATAAGGAGGTTGTGGAGCCGTGTAAGTATAAAGCAAGTTCTCTGAACGACGGTCAAAGTACTCGATGGAACCTGTAAACCTGCGGTTGAAGAGTTCGAAATCAACACCATAGTCATAAACGACAGCTGTTTCCCATCCAAGGTTAGGGTTGGAGTTTCTGGTGATACCGTAACCACCTACCCATTCGCCATCCATGAAATAGTTGCTGCCCTTTGAGCTGTATGTGGCAAGAGAAGCATAGTCATCACCTGCATTTCGGCCAGTGACTCCATAAGATGCGCGGATTCTCAAATTGTCAAGCCAAGACTTTGTAGAATCCATGAAGCCCATGTTGGAAATGGTCCATGCAGCGGACACTGCAGGGAAGTAACCATATTTGCGGTTCTTACCGAATTTCGAGCTACCCTCGTAACGGAGTGATGCCGTTGCTGTAATGAGGTCATTCCATGAATATGTGACACGGCCGAATACTCCGGCAAGTTTATTGAAAGTTTTGCTTGAGCCCATGTTTGCAAGACCTTTGCCCAGATATGTACCGGATGCCATATTGTACCAGAGGAACTGGTCATACTGGAAGTCCTTGTTGGTCATATTGTGGCTCTCGCCATCATACTGTGTATAAGAATAACCCGCAACTGCTTTCAGGTTATGTTTCTTGATGCTCATGTTATAATTGACCATCCATTCGAAATTCATATTCAGGCTGTGGCTGTTCTTGATAGTAGCCGAACCTGCATAGTCATTCCACATCTGGCATGTTTGCATGATGGATGGAGTATAACTGTATTCATTTGTCGAACGGTAGCCGACAGAAAGAGCCGCATTGGTTGTGAGCTGATGATTCAGATTCTTGAACAAAGTGACTTTGAGATCCTCCTGCCAGTTGATGGAAATATTATGGCTCTTGTTGGTGGGAAGCTGGTTGTTCTCCACTGAGTTTGTCGCTCCGGTTGAGTGAGTAGGCCAGAAGTATCCGGTAGGGGTACTTTCATCATAAACCGGACGGGTCGGGTTCATGAACCATGCTCCCACGAGGCTGCCGCTGTTGCCACGGTTCAAATTTGCCCTCACACTCGCATTTGTACTCAACTCAACAATGTCGTTGAAGAATTTCTGATTCATGACAAATCTTGCCCTGTAAGCCTCTCTTTCATTGTTTTTGTACAACTGATTATTGCGAGTATAGTTAAGGGAAAGATTATAGTTGCTCTTCGCGGTTGAACCTGCAAAGGTGATATGCTGGTTCAGGTCATAAGTCGGTTTATCGTTACGGAGGGCGTTCCAATAGGCTTTCTCTTCCCTTCCGCCGTAATCTGTCTTATTTCTTCCTGTTTCCTGGTTCATGGTCAGCCATTCATCCAGCCCATATACATCCGGCATCTTGTGAAGAGCCTGGACTGCAAAGTAGCTGTCATAGGTAACTCTTACCTTTCCTGCAGCTCCTGCGCCCTTCTTTGTTGTAACCAGGACGACACCATTTGCGCCCCTTGTACCGTAAATTGCTGCTGATGCACCGTCTTTGAGTACCGAAATTGATTCGATATCCTGGGTCGAAACATCACTGAGCGAAGCTCCTGCAACACCATCGATGACAACAAGCGGAGAGTTGCCGCCGTTGATTGACGTAGCACCACGAATCTGGAAAGAGCTGCTTTTTCCGTCTGCCGACACATCAATGTTCAATCCTGCGACTTTTCCGACAAGAAGCTGCATAGGGTCTCCTGCAGCCGCCTTGTTGAAGTCCTCGGCACTGACGCTGACAACTGATGATGAAATCTCCTTCTTGCTCAAAGAACCGTAACCAACCACTACTGTCTCTTCAAGCATTTCGGTATCCAGCTGAAGAACGATGGAAGCTGGAAGCTGTGAGGCGATGAACGAAACGGTCTTATAGCCTATCGAGCTGATTTCCACCACAGCAGCCGGGCCACTGACCTTGAGGATATAATCGCCATCGGCACCTGTTGATGTTCCGTTGGTTGTCCCACGTTCAAGAACAGTAGCTCCAACCATAGGTCCGGTTTCATCCAGTACCATACCTTTTACTTCATACCCACTTTGTGCGTATGAAGCCCATGACATTGCAAAACTTAATGCAATACCAATCAGAATAGTTGTAATTTGTCTCATAAATGAACTGTTTGGTTATTTAGTTTGCTCAAAATTATGGAAACATGCCCTTGATATTCCTTATCTGAATGACTTGGCGGTGACGAGTGGTTGAAATAAGAGGACGAAACAAAATAAGTTTGAAATAATACCGAAATTAACATAGCTTTGCGAGCATTATGAGAAACGTAAGACATCATATCATTATTCATGGCTTTGCCATTCTTCATATCCTGGCTACAGTTCTGAGCAACATCTGGAGCATTGCCGACAGCAGGCTGATTACTCCGCTCACCTTGCTGATGATCACCGTCCTCTGCATGGAAGACAGTGTCAGGTTCAGCATTTCAGCCGTTCTGATGATTATCGGCAATCTCTCCGGATATTTCATAGGAATGACATTGATGAGAGATGTGGCACACTTATTCAACACATCTCTGGCAGTCAATGAAATAATAGGCACTTGCATCACAACTGAAGTAATCGGCTGGGGAACGGTCTTATTATCATGGTCAACAGGCTCAAGATTCAAAGTGAAGAAGACAGAGCAGAGCCACAAGCAT
>JBJFDE010000137.1:0-2306 GCA_051889855.1 Candidatus Cryptobacteroides sp.
AATAGTCGTTGATTGCTGAGAATATGAGGTAATGGTTCATATTGGTTCATTTTAAATCCTTTACTGTTGAACATCCCCTTGGCATCCTGACATTATACAAGAAGTTCTCGTAGTCGCCTTTGATTCCCTTTACAAAGTTATATCCCGGACAATTTCGTCCCAGAGGAAATTTGGCACCTGTTCTTGGCATAGACAATTTTTTAGACCATGCGCAGGGGCGTGGAATAAGGCCAAGTTTCAACATCGAATTCTCCAATATCAGACTGAATTCCTTTCCATGCCCACCATTCTGGGAATGACATAGCTCATGAACAAGGGTTTCACGAATGCTGTCTGCGTCATCATAAAGGAATCCCTTGTTGAAATTGACGCTTCCTTGGCAATCTGTGTTAGCTATCGTACTTCCTGAGGCCCGACTTTTTCTAAAGTTGCGGAGGGTCAGTTTCTTGAATGGCATCCCCAAGCGCTCGGAATAAGATTTCAGCTCTTCAAAGATGAAGTCCCGAAAACGTCCAAGCACAAACTCTTTCTCTTCCATTTTTATTCTGGTCTTTGTCTGCCGAATCCTTCGATAATACATGCAGAGTTCATCCAGGGTCCGGGGATCATCCCCGAGGAATTCAGGTGGTTCTACATAATGAAAGTCCGTCCAGCTGAGGTGTTCGTAATTGTCCATTATGAAGGCACTGACTGTTTTGAAGCTCTTACCGTACTTGACAGAGTATTTGTTCACATTATTCGGGAATCGCACGATAATTGAGTTCTTATCGGCCATCAACGTGAGTGTCTCATCTTGGGAATCAGGGCCTGACACGGTTTTGATGTGGATGATGTCGCTGCCCTGCCGTTGCCCAAGAATCTCCTCCAATACTTCTTTTGAAAGTGGTGTGGAGCCTAAGTCAATGTCACGGCAACGTAGTGGTATCCATTGTAAAATCATATGATGTTCTTTTATTTGTTTGCAAATATAAGCCCCCGGGCTGCCTGAATCTGGCAGTATGTCCGTATATCTTTGTCGAAAATTAAATTGATGAAAGAAATGAAAGATTTTGAACTGTATGCACGCTCGGAGAAGAACGTGAGCCCGATGACGCTGCACCGTTACTCTACTACCATGGAAGGAATCATAGGGACGACGATTGTTGAAGAGCGAAAGCTCAATGTCGCCCTTATGGATGTATTCAGCAGGCTGATGATGGACCGGATCATCTTTCTTGGTGTTCCGATTGATTCTGATGTGTCGAACATCATACAGGCACAGCTGCTCTATCTGGCATCCAACAGCCAGAAGGATGACATCTCGATATACATCAATTCTCCGGGAGGCTGTGTATCTGACGGTCTTGGAATCTATGATACGATGCAGCTCATACAACCTGATGTTTCCACAATCTGCACCGGTCTGGCCGCTTCGATGGCCTCGGTGCTGCTCTGCAGCGGTGCTCCGAAGAAAAGACTTATCCTGCCACATGCGCGAGTGATGATCCACCAGCCTATGGGTGGTGTCAAGGGGCAGGCAAGTGACATCCTGATTGAGGCTCGGGAGATTGAGAGGACAAGGGAGGAGTTGTTCGAGATAATGGCAACACATACAGGAAAGACCCTTGAGCAGATATACTGTGATGCGGACCGCGATTTCTGGATGACTGCCTCCCAGGCAGTGGAGTACGGAATGGTGGACAGGATTCTGAAAAAGCAGGAATAGCCCTTACTTCGTCATCAGATGTGGAGGCGGCTTCATTTCAACAAGGTGATTGTTGCTCCATTTCCATAGAGAGTCACACACATTTGTCATAGTATCAAACCTCAAACTTCCAAACCTCCAACTTTCAAACCGGTCAGACTCATTTTTGTCCAAGACATTCAACCCATAGAATATCATTCCTTTCCTCTTGATGGATTCAATCAGCTTTATGGTATCATCATCCAACGGCTCCCATCCGAAGTCCGTGATGCAGAGAATGTCAGCGGTGTCGAATGCCTTTTCATTCGGGAGTATGTCCTTGAACAACCACCGGAACAACTCATTCTCTGCATTTCCACATCCTTGATAGGATGACAGGAACTTCTCCAAATCTTGCCTCTGACGGGAGAGTTTCGTCACCTTCAAAAGGAAATGCCAATCCGAGTATTTGACGATGAGGACATCGCGTTTCCGCCTTTGGGCTATGATTGTAATTAAGGGCATAAAAACGAAATGCGGAAAGTGAAAATGTGGAAGTGCTTGAAAATGAGGAGAATGGAGGGAGAGGGATGAAAAACGAAATGTGACAAAGGGTTTACATTGGCTTTACATTTTAGGCTGG
>JBJFDE010000138.1:0-2302 GCA_051889855.1 Candidatus Cryptobacteroides sp.
ACAGTCTTGAGTTCACCCTCCTTGTAGTAACGTGCATCGTACGCCCTGTCAGAATTTCTGGTGAGGAAAGACTTCACATTATCAGTTGAAGCAAATTCGTCATAAAGGTCTGCAACCTTGGTCCTTGTAGCATTGACATCCTTCTCAGATGGTTTTACTTCAAAGACAACATACTCTATATCACGACTCGCATTCTGCTTGTAGAGTTTCTTGTGTGAGGTGTAGAATGACTTGACCTCGCTGTCAGAAACTACTACTGATGAATCTCTCTCATATCCGTGAGGAACCATAACAAACTCTACGTCAACAGTATTGTTATTCTCCGCAATAGTCTTGTCAAGCATAAGAGGAGAAATGACATTGCTCTGTGTGAAGAGGGAATTGTACTTCAGGAAAAGTTCCTGGTTATAGATGGAACTCTGGAGATAATTCCAGTAAAGCCTGAGGTTACCGCTCTGGTCAGAATCAATATTCTTTACGAACTGGACAAGATTTGACTTTGAGAAACTGCCGTTTTCATCCATAAATGCAGGATTCTGGGCTACGAGAGGTGAAACCATGTCACCCTGGGTGAGATCTACCATCTCAGACTCCCCTACCTCAAGACCCGCTGCACGGGCTTTTTCAACAAAGAGATACTTGTAGATAAGATCCTGCCATGCAGCATTTCTGATCTGTGCCTGCTGCTCGGAACTCTGGACGGAAGAACCGGTCATAAGTTCATTGATAGTGGTAAATTTCTGCACATCCTCCTGGAAGTTGTTGTAAGACACGGATTTACCGTTGATTTCTCCAACATCATATTTGGATGACATTCCCTGGAAAGCAGAAATAACCTCGTTAGGATCGATAATGAATGAAAGCAGGCCGATGGCAATGATGATTGACACTGCCATGCCGAACTTTACGCGCAACTTTTCAAGAACCGCCATTTTGTTATTATTTTTTAATTATTATTATCAAAAAGCATTCAAGACCACGAAGATAGTAATTTTCCCGCAATTTATTATTATTTTTCTAACAACGGGCCTATAAAATTAACAGAATCTATAATTACCACCGTACTATCCTTGACCACAATGCCGAAATTATTGAATGGATTGAGCACTATTGCATTCCTCGCTCTTTCATCAGACCGCATTCCGTAACCCTGGATAAGTCCGTCAGGTGAATACATCCTCACATAGCAGTCCGTGTAAATTTCCTTCTTTCCCTGGTCCCAGTAAATAGTGTCGCTCTCCATAGTCTGGCTGTTCACCAGATTCTTTACCACGACATTTCCATAGGCCTTCCAAATCTCCTCCTTGCTGTTTTTGTCGGTTATGTGACTGGCCTGGTCTGATACAATAGTGGATTCCAGGACCTCATCCTCCTTGTATGCATAAACATTCATTCCGGAAGGAAACAAGTCACAGGCAATGGAGTCATTTTCAAAATGCTGCATTTCAGCGGTAACTACCCTCATTTCAATCTTGCCGTTCTTCGTCTGTATCAGATACATACTGTCAACGGTCTGGAGAGGTGTTACAGACAGGTCAAGTTTGTCTGCCCGGTTAAGATGGCCTGAACATGAATAAAGGACAAAAGCAACCGCCGATGCGGTTGCAATTATCCTTGTTATATTTGAAATGTATTTCAAACAGTGCATTACTTCTGGGTCCTGACTATAGTCGTGGCCCTCATGCCTCCGCAGGAAACCGTATATGACTGACCGTCAGTGTAGTTATACATAAATGCCTCAGCTGTCTGCGGGAAGTAAATCCTGTACTGGGAAATCATCCTGTTGCAGTCATCTGTAAGGGATGGATCAGCCGCCTTGGCCTTGTTCATATAATCAACGGCTACCCAGTAAGGAGATCTCTTTGCAATCTCATCTCCACCGCAAGTAGTTGAACCCCAAATAGTTCCAATCAGATAATAAGCTCTTCCGGCAAACTCAGGATTAAGTTCCTTGGCTTTTTCAGCAAAACTGAGAGCCCTTGCATTCCTTCCGTTCTTGACACAGTAAGTAGCAGCCTCGAAATTGTAGTCGGCAGCAGTCTTGACATCAAGTTCGGTAGATGAGAGAGACTCCTCAAGATAAGAGAGGGCTGCATCTACATTGCCTCTTGAAGCATTGAGCTTATAGAGAAAATATGCTGACTGGCTTGAAGGTTCAAGCTTGTGGAGTGATGTTGCAGCCTGGAGATAAAGATCATTGTCGGTGCAGTCCTCTGCGGAACTCATCATCTTGACAATGTTTGAAACCAGGGCAATATCATCGCTGGCAGCAGCATATCTAGGACCATATACCTCGATAATC
>JBJFDE010000139.1:0-2298 GCA_051889855.1 Candidatus Cryptobacteroides sp.
ACTTATTATGGTCCATTGTGCCGTGCATATTATATATTTGCCTGTTCATTGGGCAGGACCTTCATGTTTACGTCATCCGGGAAAAGGACTACCGGTCCTTCTTCTGCCGAGTCATCCTTATGGAGGGCCTCCCAGAGCATATCCTTCAGCTCCTTGATGCCTTCCTGGGTGAATGATGAGATGAATACATGAGGCAGGTCGGTCGGAAGCTGTTCCTGAATCTCGCTCTTGAGTTTGTCATCAAGCATGTCTGACTTGGTGATAGCCAGAATCCTGTCCTTTACAAGCAGTTCGGGATTGTATTCCTTCAGTTCGTTCAGCAGAATCTCGTAACCCTGTCTGATGTCGTCCTGGTCTGCAGGCAGCATGAAGAGCAGGATTGAGTTTCTCTCGATATGTCTGAGGAAACGCGTTCCTATGCCCTTGCCTTCGTGGGCTCCTTCTATTATGCCCGGAATGTCTGCCATTACGAATGATTTGTCATCATAATAGCTCACTATTCCCAGATTCGGTTCAAGGGTTGTGAAAGGATAGTCCGCAATTTTCGGACGGGCAGCGGATACGGTTGAAAGCAGTGTTGATTTGCCGGCATTCGGGAAGCCTACAAGTCCCACGTCTGCAAGGAGTTTCAGTTCAAGGATGAACCATCCTTCTTCAAAAGGCTCTCCTGGCTGGCTGTAACGCGGTGTCTGGTTGGTAGCCGACTTGAAATTGTTGTTGCCAAGGCCTCCGCGGCCTCCGCGCACAAGGACTCTTTCTTCGTATGGCTCAACGAGTTCGAAAAGCACTTCTCCTGTCTCGGCATTCTTTGCAACGGTTCCTAGCGGCACATCCAGAATGATGTCCGCGCCATTCTTGCCCTTCATCAGCTGTCCGCTTCCGGCCCCGCCATGCTCCGCCATGATGTGCTTGCGGTACTTAAGGTGGATAAGTGTCCAGAACTGCGGATTAGCCCTGAGGATGATGTGTCCCCCCCTTCCACCGTCTCCGCCGTCCGGTCCCCCCTTCGGAATATATTTCTCCCTCCTCATGTGAGTGGATCCCGCACCGCCATTTCCCGAGCGGCAATATATCTTTACATAGTCTATGAAATTGCTGTCTGCCATAACTTTCCGTTTAGAATCTGCAAAGATAGTGATTTCTTTTTGACCTACCGGATTTTTCTATTTTTCTTTGCTGAGTTGTTCTTCCAGCAGGCGGATGCGTTTGGTCAGTTCTTCTACGGATGGGAGTTGGTCTTGAATCTCTTTGACCTTTACGTTGTCGTAGGAGGCAACGCCCATTGGGGTTGTGATGCCTTTGAACGCATATTGGACGTTAGTGTCATTTTTATCGCTGCAAATCAGGAGACCGATGGTCGGGTTCTGGGATGGGGATTTTATGAGGTCATCTACGGCATTGACATAGAAGTTAAGTTTTCCGGCAAACTCCGGTTGGAACGGTACTACCTTGAGTTCTACAACGATATAGCAATTCAATGGTATGTGGAAAAAGAGTAAGTCAATTCTTCTGGTTACTCCTGCTATGACAATCTCTTTTTGTCTTCCGACGAATGCGAATCCTGTTCCTAACTCAAGAAGAAAACGAGTGAGGTGTTTTTCGAGTTCATCTTCCAGTTCCTCTTCAATGTAATGGCGCGGCAATTCTACAAATCCGAAATCGTAGTTGTCTTTTGTTATTGCTTGGGCAAGCTCACTCTGTGGAGATGGCAGCATTTGTGAGAAGTTGGTAACTGCATTGCTGCTGTTATGATACAAATCGGCTTTCAGACATCTTTGCAGGACTGTCCGGCTCCAGTTTTCGGATATTGTTTTCTTGATGTAGAATGTGGCTTCATCAATTGTTTTGCATTTGCTTATGATTTCCGTGTGGTGTTTCCAAGGAATCAATGCAAGTATGAGAGGAAATTCTGCACCAGCTTAGTGCAGTTTTATATCTACTTGATTTATAGAGTTTTGGAATTCTGCATCAAGCTGGTGCAGTTTCTCAGTGTGCGGCGAATAGAAACTGAACCAATCTTTCATATACCATAAGTTTCTTGCACCGAATCCTTTTGATTCCGGAAAGGCGGCCTTGAGATCAAGGCTGAGTTGTTCAACAACTCCGGCTCCCCATTTTTCTTCTGCCTTGCGAATGACCAGGTCTCTGCCAAGTTCCCAATTAAACAGTAGTTTTTCTGCATTGACTTTTACGGCAGCCTTGATCTGTGCTTTGCGGTATCTGGATTTCAGTTCTTCAATCCAGCCTATGTAGTCTTTGTCGATGTTCACATCGTGAATCTTTACGACGGTTGGAGTA
>JBJFDE010000140.1:0-2294 GCA_051889855.1 Candidatus Cryptobacteroides sp.
AGAATTATACCCTTTCGGGTATTATCTTAATAAATTTATATAATTCTATACCCGTAGTGGTATAATATAGAGAATATTTATTATGTTTGTACCCTAAAGGGTATAAATTGTATTATATGACTATTTCTGAGCATATTAAAGCGAAGCGCAAGGAATTTGGACTCACCCAGGTGGAACTCTCTGAACGGGCTAGAGTGGGACTGCGCTTCGTGAGGGAATTGGAACGGGGCAAACCCACCGTGCAGCTGGACAAGGTGAATATGGTCCTGAAAATCTTCGGTGAAGAGCTGCAGCCGGCCAGGATTGATATGACATTATGAAGCGGGGAAAGGTTTACATAAAAGACGTGTTCTGCGGAATTATCACCGAGTCCGAAGAAGGATACACTTTTGAATACGACAAGGCGTACCTGAATATGGATGGCGCGACTGCGCTCAGTCCGACAATGCCGCCAAAAGTGCCTGGCAAAGATGACCGGCCATAAGGACAAATGGTTTGAAACCATTGACAATTCATTCCTACCTGACGACCTCAAGGCCCGCTACAAGGAGTTGATACTTGCGCGGCTTCGTTTGTTGTGAATCTTGCCTGTTTCCGCGAACAGGGAGGGAATAGTCAATTTGTGGCTTTGCGATAGGGAGGCTATGAATATGGTTTCGTGGGAATTTCGTTAACTTATCTGAAGCATAGGTATAGCATACAACAATATGGAAGGAAAATACAAAGTCGTCACCCTCTGCGGAAGCACCCGCTTCAAGGACCAGTTCATTGAAGCGCAGAAGCGTCTGACCCTTGAAGGAAACATTGTTATCAGCGTCGGCCTGTTCGGACATTCAGGCGATGACGAGGTCTGGACTGAAGGCACCAAGGAGATGCTTGACGATATGCACAAACGCAAGATTGATATGGCGGATGAAATCTTCGTCATCAATGTCGGTGGCTACATCGGTACCAGCACCCGTAGTGAAATTGAATATGCCAAACGGACAGGGAAGGTGGTTCGGTTTCTTGAAGATCCGGACTTTGAAAGGCGGTCCGTGCTCAGCCGTTATGTGGAACAGTTCACAACGCTGAACACCGCCAGGCGAATGGGAAAGGCTGCCCCTCACAAGGCTGTAATGCTGATCAGCATCATTGATATGATTCAATCTGGACTGAATACGGAGAACGAATTCTACTTTACGGAAGCCCTCCAGAGGATGTTTGAATTGAACTGGAACCGATATGTAGGAGACAGCATTCTGTTCAGGCCAGTTGCTGCGACACCATTCTGGCATTTGGGTGGAGAGCCGTTTTGGTCATTGCGGCGAGATGACGGCGGTCATATTGACGACATCAAGACGACGCCTTCTGCCGGCCAATTGAAGTCGATGGGAATTGTGGCAACTCTTGACAAGGAATTATTCACATTGCTGCTGGATGAACAGGCACGCGACCAGCTGAGGGGTTTTCTTGTGGATACCTATCTCAGCGCCACTGCGACTCATATTTCAAAAGTGCTTCCGATTTTTATTGGAATGGTGGCTACGAGATTGTTTGCGTGATTTGAGAAGGATAATGAGCGATAGATGAGGGGGCGTTGCTATTGGAATCAACACATTCGATTGCTCATTTTGAACTAGCACCGGTTAACCGATGCTGATGTTACTATTTCGGAAAGGAACTAATCCTTTTCTTACTTCTTCAGTCAGTTGCATAGGCTAATACCTTCGGCTTGGACATTTTTGAAAAAAGGAGTGATACTGCGACGGTTCCAATCTGAGAAAGAGTAAATGAGCGGGTTAATATGCTCGCCCACAGACCAGCCGTAGTTGACGAAAGGATAGGCATATTTGTCAAAATCAGCTCCAGTCACCCTATCCCTATCAATGAGAATCAGAATGTCCCAGTCGGAGTCCTGACGTGCACAATATGGTGACAAATAAGGGATATACACATCGGCGGAATTGGAATCATCAAGTTTGCAAGAGAGGTCCCATTGACATTGGATTGTCCTACACCATGTGAACCGGACAATAGATTCTCTGGCGGTAGAGATGGGTCTTACTCCGCGCTCCATTTACCGGTACATCGATACGATTCGCGAGGCAGTCTGCGTTTCCAGAACAGATCCTCCCGGAAACGAACACGTTACGCCGTCCATTGGAAATCTTGGTAAAGATCATCCGGAAGCGGTGTGTCCATGTGTATGTCATAGAGTATGGAACCATTCGAGGTTTCGTTCTTGCGAGGATTGCTCAGGTGACCTACCCCAACGAAGGTGTATGGTAGTGTAATACCATTCTCTTCTTTAA
>JBJFDE010000141.1:0-2282 GCA_051889855.1 Candidatus Cryptobacteroides sp.
TGGAAGCCTTGTTCCCAATAAGGAAGCGCATACGAATAGAAATCACCACACAGAAATTGATTTTTATAGTCAATACCGGCCTTACCTGAAAAATAGTGTTGCCCGGACTTCAACTTGAAGGTAACAGCATTCTTTGTTGAAAATTTATTCACTCTCAATTTATGCTCCTGCGAAGAAAGGGTCAACAGGCTACCGGGAAAATACGTATCCCCTGTAGAAGACTCCACCTGCCACACATTTCCTTTTGGCGTAGTATGCGATAGACTGAAATCTTCGGCCACCATTCTGATTTCAGGATACACGAACATCCCGGTGGTATCATCACCGACTGACCACATACCGTCAGAACTGTTCCATTTCCCGGAACATTGAGTTCGGCTTCTGACATACGTACGGTCAGAATTTAATATATAATTCAACTTTACGCCTAATTCATTCCGCTTTCCGGATATATCCCAAGCCTCCCGGACCGAAGGAACATCTGCGACATCAAGATAAAACGTCTCACCCACCCAATTCAGCTTCTCACGATCAAGCAGACCGTCCACCTGCAAGCTCAATTCAGAATCCTTTCCTGCCTTAAGCAGCCAATTCCCGGAGACCAGATGTGAATTGTTGAAAGTATATTTTCCCTTGTCAAAGCCCGGCTTAGGGACGGACATTAGGCTGAGAATACCGTTCTCTTCACTATAACCATCAGAGAAATCATTCAACTCATTGCTGATGTCAGTTCCGGTATCATTTCCCTTATACACCATCATAGTTTGGAACTTCCTGCCGAATTGCATAGCCATCAGCCTGTTATCATACAGAAAGCCTTCATTGCGCTCAGCATAGCCGCCACCCGCTTCAACAAGCGCAGACCATACCGACCTCTCTTCATCTTTCAAAACAATGTTCATCGCGGCACGTTCTTCATATTGTATGCCACGCAAGGATTTCACGCTCTGATGATTCTCAAGAACCTGGACATCCTTTACCTTGTCAGCCGAAATATTGCCGCTCGCAAGAGAATATTTTCCACCCATCAGATCCAGGCCTTCAATATAGAACTTGCTGATTTCCTTGCCCTGATACTCAATGGCCCCGCTTGGCTTGACATCAATACCCGGCATACGCCTGATAACATCCTCTATGGAACGGTCCTGTGCCTGCTTGAAACTGCCTACAGAATAGGTTAATGTATCACCCGACTCACGGATGCGGCGCTGAGTAACCGTAACGGTCCGAAGCCTCTCAACACTCTCAACCATCGTGACAGTCTGCCCGTCTGACAGCTCTCCGACATCGATGCGTACCGGCTTCATCCCCATCAAGCTCACCACAATATATGACACAACAGGAGAAATCTTGATTTCAAAATAACCTGTCCCATCTGCAATACTGTATGTCACAACAGCCCCATCTGATTTATATGCAAGGATATTTGCTCCGGCCAAAGCATTGCCGGATTCATCCACAATCCTTCCACTGAACACCCTTGATTCCTCATTTGCCCGCATAATGGTGCTTAAAAACAGCAATAGAAATATCAGGGCGACCTGGCAATTGAGTCTCATGGGCTATTCAACATCAAGATAATTCTTTTTCGGCTTGGCCGAGTCCGTAATATCATTGCCTTTTGCATCAGTCACCTTGATATCCCCGAACTTTTCACGGTAAGTCTCCCTGAATGTCTTTCCGTCATCGGAGGCGCGCATAGAAATATATTTCTTTCTACTGCATCCAATCTCTTTGCCTGACCGGAGAATACCAACCATAGTATCGGCAGGTGCCTCCTCCAGTCCTACTGCAACAAAATTAAATATCCCGTCAGAATCTGCAGCCTCCATAATCAGGCCGGGAAGTCCGCCGAGGACATAGGGGCCGAAAGGCAGTGGAATCTCCGGTGCATACCACACAGTCCATTCACGTCCATATAATCTCCCGACGGCCATATGACACTGATAGCCGCAGACTGATTTGGAACTGTCAACCAATTCCCAAGAGACATCGGGCATCGGCTCTTCATAAATGAATGTGTCAGTGCCGATTCTGTTGGAATAGGTATATGAATTGGTTTGACGGTCGGCAAGGACCTGAAGGCTGTGGCGACCGGAATAGGTACTTGAGATTTTGGTAACAAGAGCCATAGCCTGTGACATGTCGTTCACCTTCAGGACTGCCTCCTGCTCATTCAGGAAAGCACGCATAGCACTGTTGTAAAATACAGCCTTGTCCGTACCGATATCAAGCACCCATCGGTAAATGTCTCTGTTTTTGGAATAAAGGGCATCGCAGTC
>JBJFDE010000142.1:0-8280 GCA_051889855.1 Candidatus Cryptobacteroides sp.
ACACGTCGGCAAACATCGGCTTTCGCCGTGATTCTTTATTTTCCATTTCTGCGCTTTTTTTGATTGGGCGCGAAATTAAACCCTTTCATTTATGGAAAAAATATGGGGCTGTGGCGACGGTTACGGAGCCGCGAAGGCTCCGTCAGGTTGTTTGTATGAAATTTCGTAATTACGAATTCCGACTTTTATCCGTTCTTTCTTCCCATATACGCAGGATTTGCGAGAATGAAAAGAAGTTGCTATATTTGCAACAGACAGGGCAAAAGTCCTGCGAAAAAAAATGCCTGAAATCAGTTCATTTTACGGAATCATTATCTCGATGTTCTTCAACGACCACAACCCACCGCACTTCCATGTGAAGTATCAAGGGTATGAGGCCACGATTGATATTGAGACAGGGACCGTGAAGGGGCAAATTCCCCGCCGAGCCCTCAATATGGTGTACGAATGGCTGGACCAGCACAAGGATGAACTAATGGAGAATTGGACCAAAATGGAGAATTCCGAGCCGATTGACAAGATTAAGCCATTGAAATAACAAAATGAACATAGAATTCATACATGTCACAGATGCCGAGTATATCTCTGGCTACTTACTGAAGCTCACGTTTAGTAATGGCGACGTGCGTCTTTTTGATTTCTCTCAACTTTATGATAAGGGGATCTTCGTAAAACTCCAGAATCTAGAATATTTTCGCAATTATACCCTTGACGGCTGGACCGTAGATTGGAACAATGAGATAGGATTTGCGCCCGAATACCTCTATGAACATGGAGTTCCGGCAGCATAGAGGCTACTTCAAGTGGCATCAATACACTATTGTAAAATGCCTATAGATTATTCTATAATCGTCTAAACATTCTGCCAATATGACGTTCGCAACAAACATCCATAAGCGATTGACCGCAAATGCCCTAAAGAAAGCATTACAGCTTATCTATCTTCACGCGACCCTTGATCAAACAACATCCTCTATAATGGTTTTGCAAATATGATCGTCTCATCGCTAAACCCCCTCAAATTCCCGTGCACTCTGACATAAGACTGAATCCTTTGCTTATCAGCCACAACCTTCCTCAAAACATCCTTAGCATCTTGAGTCGTAAATGCCACACTATTTTGCTTCTCTTTCCTCATAAACTCAAAATTTATTTTGCGAAATTATCAAATATTTTCAGATATGCAAATTTGAATGCAACGTAACCGTCGCCACACCCTCAAAGCCCATCAGAAGAATATGTAGGGCCGTTAGTGTTGTTATTCCCAGAGTTCGTCAAGACCTAATTTCCAAGCAGGAAATGGCGGATTCATCACAAGCTCATTATAAATGATGGTCATTTTGTTTCGTAGCATTCCTGCCTTTTTTATAATCTCCGTATTGAGGCAAAGCATCAACGGAACATTTGCCGGAAGAGACACCTCAAGCCCGAAACCATGTTCAAAATCTTGCGGTGAACTACCGAATTCCATCTCAACAACACCATCTTTATCCTTACCTGTCAGCAAATCATATAATACAGGACAAGTCTTTGCAACCTGAGGCAACTGCTTCTCGAGATTTGTCAATCTGTTCCAGTAGTTACCCCAACCTGCAAACATCATCCCTCTGCTCGAATCAACCCTGGCGAAATTGATTACGATAAACACTCCGGATTTAACCTTGAAAACAATCTCTATGACATCCTTTCGAATTACATATGTAAAATCTGGACATTCGAGATTGAATGTTGCACCGGCTCTTGATGTTAGCAATTTTTTCATAAATTCAATCAAAGAATTATTCGCGGATTGCGGCAAAAATCATTACTGGTTCCGACTCTTATCCGTCCTTTGAGGCCAGAAGAGGAATTTGCAGAATTGCCAGATGGCCTGAAATAGACTTCGTACACTAAACATATCTGTGTGCAAAATTTACAGACTCTTAACGATATCCACAAAATTCTCAATCACATACTCCACATCCTCAGAAGACATACGTGTGTTCAGCGGAAGGGTAATCTCGTTCTCAAAAAGATGATAGGCATTAGGGTAATTGGCAATATCAAACCCAAGAGCCTTATATGATGTCATCATCGGAAGTGGCTTATAGTGGACATTGGTTGCGACTCCACGCTCAGCCATCTGCTCAATCACCTTGTTTGCCTCTTCACGAGTGTGTCCCTGCAGGCGAACAAGATAAAGATGATGTGACGAACAATGGTCTGAAGACTTATGGCCAAGGTAAGCCACCTGATGATCAGCATCAAGGATTGCATTCAAAGCATCAATTCCGGCATTGTATCGAGCCACATAATCTTCGCGTTTCGAAAGCATAGCCGGATAACGCTCAAACTGTACCAGACCGAGTGCCGCCATAATATCGGTCATATTACACTTGTACCACGGACCAATAATGTCATATTCCCAGGCACCGAGTTTAGTCTTTGCCAAAGCATCCTTATTCTGGCCGTGAAGTGAGAACAACTGCGAAAGACGATAGATAAACTCATTCCAAGTTTCGCCCTCAATGAAAGGAACAGGGCTTCCGCAATAAACCTGCTGACGTTCAACTGGCTCATTGCCGAATGGGAGATTCCAGGTCATGGCACCACCTTCAGCTGTAGTGAAATTCTTAACCGCGTGGAAACTGAAAGAAGAAAAATCTGCAATCTCACCGGCCATCTTTCCGTGACGGGAGGCACCGAATGAATGAGCACAATCATTCGAGATGGCAATACGCCCCAATTCCTTCTGGATATCGTTAGAAGGATGATACTTAGCAAGTATTTCCGGACGGGTAATGATTTCACGAATCTTGTCAACATCTGCACATATACCGGCAATATCAACCGGGACAATCACTTTAGTCCTTTCTGTAATAGCCTCAGCCAACTTATCATAATCCATCTCCACATTATCCTTCTGACTATCCACCATCACAATCGTCGCGCCAACGTGAGCAACAACCGATGCCGAAGCCGTATAAGTATATGCAGGCATAATCACCTCATCGCCAGGACCAACGCCCAAAATATGAAGTGCCATCTCCATAGCGGCAGTCGCAGAGTTAAGACAAACCGTCTTGTCGGTATGCACATATTTCGAAATGGTCTTCTCCAATTTCTTTGTACGTGGCCCGGTAGTAATCCAGCCACTGAGAATTGCCTCACGAACCTCATTTGCCTCAGCCTCCGTCATATCAGGCGGACTGAACGGTACATTTCTTCTTTTCAAATCCGTACTCATCTTATTATGTATTTAAACTATCTTTCTTTAATAATCACCCAGAAAGTCTTGAATATCAGCTTTATGTCATACCAGAACGATGCATTATCCACATACTCCAGATACAACTTGATTTTCTCCTGCATAATTACATTGATGTAATATTCCTCGGGATTCTCAGCCTTTTCCATCAACTCGTTCTCATTACGGAACTTGATCGAAGCCGGATCCGTGATACCCGGTCGAACATCCAAAACACGCATCTGTTCCGGAGTCCAGTAATCCACATAATGCCGCACCTCTGGACGCGGCCCCACAAGGCTCATATCACCGATGAACACATTGATAAGTTGTGGCAGTTCATCTATCTTGAACTTGCGGATGAAATAACCGGAACGGGTAACACGCGGATCTCTTCCTCCAATCGTGACAAGCGACCCCTTGTCCGCCCCAACCCTCATTGATCTGAACTTGAAAATACGGAAATCCTTATTGTGCAGCCCCACCCGCACCTGCCTGTAGAACACAGGCCCTTTGGAGTCCAATTTTATCCATATCGCCACAATAATGAATAAAGGACTCAAGACCAGCAATCCCAGACCGCTGGCCACAATGTCGAAAAGTCGTTTCACTTATTGAATAAGATTAATTTTTATTCCTCATCCCTGAAGATAAAGCCCCTCACATAACTCCAAAGATATTCCCAAAGATTGTAATGAGTCACTTCCCTAAACTTCCAAGAATATTTGAAAGCATTTGATATCAGATGAAAACGCTCATACCAACGCCCCTTGCTTCTGTTATAGATAGCAGAATCATCATACAGCGCACTCAAAATCACTTTCTCCGAATACGTGCCGTCTTTAGTGATTCCCTCATTCAAAGCAATTCCGAAATAATCTTCTGCGATTGCGTTTGAGACGGCAGCAAAATGCTCCAACCCGAATTGTTTGCATCGAATATAAAAATCGTTCCAAACAATCTTATTTTGATTGGACTTTATCCAGCACGCCCAATCAACAAAATGGCGCAATGTTATTCCTTCCACAAGGAAATGCATCTGCGAATGATAAAGCATAAACAGCCCTTCGGCTTCTATTGGCGGCAATAGAATCTCCGAATTACCCGACTTCTCCAATTGCGCCCCATCCCCAAGAGTTGCCACCATATATGCATTCAGCTCCTTGGCCTTACTCGAACTCCGTGTAGCGGTAAAATACTGATGGTTTTCAACGGTAAGCTCCTTATAGCAAATCTTCGAATGTTTGTACCACCCATCATCCACTTCCGCCCCAAACACCCGTGCCAATCTATTGCCTATTTCAAAAGCGTCATTTTCTTTCCTATCCGGATCAAAATCAGCACAAAACAGATAACAATCAAAATCTCCGAACTCCCTATGCGAAGGCACAGGATAGTAACGGCTATGAGCCAAGCCTTTGAACACCATCGTTCGAATACCGCCCACAGCCCACTTACCAGCAAGTTCCTTAGCCAAGCACAAATGCTTATTGTAATGAGTTTCAATGGCAAACGACTGACCGATCCATTCCAGAAGCACATCCTTAGGAGGCCGGCAATCTGCTGGCAAATGTTCCACGCCTTCAAGAGCTACAGCACACACTCCCTGTCTTTGTGAAAGCTTAAACACCTCACGCCACTGTGCACCGCTTATACCAAAGAAAGTTTCGCTTTCCGTCTCTGCTCCTGAGATAGTCGTGCGAAGAAGGTTTAGGAGGATGATGTCCGGTTTTGAAAATGTATTCGTATGATTATTTTTCAAAATCCTAAATATGCTTGACATAAAACATCTTCTTATACGCATTGCCAAACACATTCATAATCACCCAGAAAGATGCTCGCACAGGATTCATATCTTCGGCAATATGAAATAACGGATAATGAGCCCAAATACGTTTATATAGAGGTTTCGGCGTAATGCTTACTGCTCGTCTGCGGTATTTGGCAAGATTTTCTTTCAGCAAATAGCACGGTGATTTTTTAACAACTTTCAGCCACATTGCTGTATCATTGTTCTTTTTAACATCTTTAATCTGGATCAGGCCAATCTTGTCGGAATCATACATTACAGCCAAGCATCCTGGCCAACAACAGGCATACATCTGGAATTCAGACACCTTTCTAATGCCGGAAACATATACTCCCAAATCATTACCATCCTCACTCATCTCAGTATAATCGTGATATGTGAAAGCATAGTTATTCTCAACCATAAACCTCAACTGATGCTCCAGTTTCTCCGGTAACCAAAGGTCATCGCTATCCAAGAAAGCAATCCATCTTCCTTTAGCCCTGCGCAAAGCATTATTGCGTGTTGTTGCCGCGCCAGAGTTATGAGGATTACATTCATATTTGATTCTAGCGTCCGTCTCCATAAAAGGTCGAACTACCTCAAAAGTATTGTCAACCGAACAGTCATCCTGAATCAGTAGTTCCCATTTAGTATAAGTTTGTGCCTGAATGCTTTTAATTGTCTCACTTATAAAAGCTGCACACGCCCAAGTCGGCGTTATGATTGACACCAATCCGTAGTCTTGCATAATATATTTTTAGTCGTATTTAAGCAATTTTCAAAGGATTATTTGTCGGATATAAGCAAAAAATCCAATATTATTTCTCGTTTTTAAGCAATTTTTATAACTTTGCATCTGAATTTCAACACTATAAGCAAGTATGAAGAATTACATCAGCCGCCATATTGACCAAACTCTTCTCGAATGGAAAAACAGTACTGTGCATAAACCTCTGCTACTCCGAGGAGCACGCCAGGTCGGCAAGTCGTCCGCTGTGCGCCATTTAGGCAAACAGTTCCAATACTTTGCTGAAATCAACTTTGAGCGAGACAAGGCGATATCTACTTTTTTCAAGGGAGATCTTGACGTCCGGCTGATTACCTCCAAGATATCGAACTATCTCCAAGTCCCCATCATACCCGGCAAGACGCTGCTTTTCCTTGACGAAATTCAAGCCTGCCCCGAAGCTATTATGGCACTGCGCTTCTTCAGGGAAGACTTTTCTGAGTTGCACGTTGCAGCTGCAGGTTCTTTGTTGGAATTTGCTCTGGAAGCACTCCCTACCTTTGGCGTAGGACGCATCCATTCCATCTTTATGTATCCTATGACCTTTGATGAATTCCTCATAGCTATGGGAATGGATGGAATTCTGAATATGCGTAACGAAGCAGATTCCTCACATCCACTTGACGAACCATTCCATAATATGCTCGTGGAACAGTTCCGAATATATATGCTTGTTGGTGGAATGCCAGAAGCGGTTGCCACCTGGAAAGCGACTTCCGACTTCCTGCAATGCCAACAAGTCCATAATGACATAATCCTCACTTACGAAGACGACTTCAACAAATATTCCCGTCGAGCCAATCCCGAACTCCTCCGCCTTACGCTCCGCGGAGTATGTCATCAGATTGGACAGAAACTTTCTTTCAACCAGATTTCCGACGATCATCGCAGCTATCAAATCCGCGAATCCCTCCGTTTGCTCAGCCTTGCCGGACTCATCACTCCCGTGGTGGCTACTTCTGCAAATGGTTTTCCGCTTGATGCAGAAGCAGATGAAAAACGCATAAAATATCTGTTTCTCGACCCAGGTCTTCTTCTCTCTGTACTGCATTTGGACGGCAATGTGTCACAAGAACTCATCAAACTGATTTTGACGGGTACTCCGCAAGATCTGGTAAACAAAGGAAGAATTACCGAAATGGTGGCAGGACTGGAATTAATGCGCTACCAAACACCAATTCAGCGACCTAAAATGTACTATTGGGAAAAATATGGGAAAAGCATAGCCGAAATCGATTACATCACCGTTAAGGATATGCATATTCTTCCAATAGAGGTGAAAGCAGGCACACAGGGAGGTATGAAAAGCCTATGGATGTTCATGCGTGAGAAACACCTCACCGATGCCATCCGCTGTTCATTGGAAAACTTTGGTTCATTTGATTACATCGACAAAGAAGACTCCGATGCAGTCCGCCACGTCCGCATCTGTCCGCTTTATGCTTTGTCGCAGATTACAGCTGATGAAAAACCGTTATAACTTCTAATCATCAAATTAAATACTTTATTTTTCGTCTTGCTGAGGTTACAGCAAAATCCTTACTTTTCAAATACGATTGTTTTTTCATCTGTTTCTTTAGTATAGGATCTGCAATAGCAAGAATTGCCTTTACATATGCATCGGAATTATATGTATCACAAAGGAATCCGTTAATACCATTTGTCACAAATTCACAATTGTATTTCCAATCTGATGCGATTATAGGCAGAGAAGCAGAAAGGGATTCCACTAAAATGCCAGGACAACCTTCTCCATCATAATGGGTTGGGAATAATAGAGCATCGTATTTTTGTAAAGTATGTATAACCTCTTGAGGCTGAAGGACACCTCTATAATTACATATACATATATCCGAAAGATATGAGTCAAAATAACAATCCGTCTTCTGACCGAAGAAATCAATTGTTACCTTATCGCTCATACCTATTTCATCCAGAATAGAAGTTATTCGTTTGATAGTATCAAGCCCTTTGCTTTGTTCCACCCTTGAAACAAAACATAGCCTTATCTTCTCAATACCCCCCCCTACATACTAATTCATCAATAACTGGTGGAGCAAATTCCATCCTTTTCTTCAATGCATTTGCTTGAAGTTGATGTAACAGTTTTCTATCCTTATCCAACAATTGAACTTTATCAATCAATTCATTTTGACCGTTTTCAAAAGGGATAATGAATCCGCTAACACTATCCTCTACAAATTCACGGGCATGTTTCCATTCTGTTACAATTACAGGTATTCCCGAGATGTATGCATCAACAACGGACCCTGGCAAACCTTCTGTATAGTAATGTGTTGGGAGAAGCATTACATCATACTTGCTTAACGTATCATATATTTCCGCAGGTTGAAGGGCTCCCTTATATTCAGCAAATGAATATTTCGCGATATTATTGTTGAAATAATCTTTATCTTCGTCGTTGATAGGCCCATAAAAAGTAATAGAATATTGATGTTCCAGATGATTGTCCTT
>JBJFDE010000143.1:0-2267 GCA_051889855.1 Candidatus Cryptobacteroides sp.
AGTCTATAGAGTGGAAGTCGCTTCTCCAGTTATCAGTTTATACCCCTCTCCTCTGATGTTGATTATTGAGATTGTTGAGTCGGGAGCCAGACGGTGACGTAGTCGGGTCATCAGGACGGAGAGACTGCGGGATGAGAAGAAATCATCGTTGCCCCATAAATCGGTCAGTATCCTTTTAGTTGGCACGATGTCATTGATATTGAGAATCAATTCTTTGAGTATTGCTGCCTCCCGGTTGGGGATTGTTGTGCACTGTCCTGTCCTGGTGTCGGTCAGATTATTGTTGTTTGTGTTCAGTATAAAGTGTCCTGCTTTGAGTTCGTCAGTTTGTTTGTTGACCATAAGTATTGCCCTGCCTAAAAGGGCTCGGATTCTGACTACCAATTCAGGTATGGCAAATGGTTTTCGCAAATAGTCGTTTGCGCCGGCACCGAATCCTTCCACGACATCATTGACCTGTGTTTTCGCTGTGAGCATAAGTACAGGCGTTTGTTTGTCCTGGATTCTTATTTGTTGCACCATTTCAAGACCGGACATCACCGGCATCATTATGTCGCTGACTATGATGTCGGGACTCAAGATGCGGTAGAGTTCCAGACCTTCTGCCCCGTCTGAAGCGAGGGTCACTTCGAATTCCATTGTTTCGAGAGTATCTTTGAGTATGTGAGAGAGAGTAGTCTCGTCTTCAACTATGAGTACGCGTGTCATTTGCTTTGCGGTATTGAGATTGTGAATATGCTGCCCTCGCCGACTTTGCCGCCAACTGTTATTCTTCCTGAATGTTTGCTGACCACTGTCTTTGCGAAATGGAGACCTATCCCGTGACCTTTGACATTGTGCAGGTCGCCTGTGGGTATTCTGTAGAATTTGTCGAAGATATGCTTTCGATGCTCTTTTGCTATGCCGGGGCCATTGTCCTTGACGACGATATGCAGGCGCCCGTCGGAATCATATGCCTTCAGGTTTATGACAGGTTGGTTTCCTGAATATTTTACTGCGTTGTCAAGCAATGTGCTGATTACGCTTGACATAAGTTTTCTGTCCATTCTTGCAGTGAGATCTTCCGGAGAGACTGAAAGACTGATGTCACATCTCTTGCCTGTGCTCAGCCTTATGTCATCTGCGGCTTGTTCAAGCATTTCCTTGATTCTTGCGTCCGAAAGCTGTAGCTGTATACTGTCTTGTCCTTCGTGTGTGGCGGCGAGTATCTTTTCTACCATATTGCTGAGCTTTTCCAGCTGGCTGCGGATTATTGCTATATATTCCGGCCTTTTCTGTGGGTCTTCACTGAAACCGTATGTTGTCAGAGCGTCCGCAGCAGCGCCGGCTACGGCGATAGGTGTTTTCAGCTCGTGGGTCATGTTTCTTGCGAAATCCGTCTTTATTCTGTCGAGTGCGGACTGTTTGTGCAATGTCTTTATTATTATGGCAAACGATAGAATGAGTATGAGAAGAAGAGAGACTGATACGCAGATTATGCCTGTCATCCTTTTCAAAACATATTCCGTGAGTCGGGGACCGATGAATTGATAATCCACTTCTTGATGCAGGGTACTCTTGTGGGTGATTGTCTGAGTGTCCCTGACGGACAGCAAATCCGTAAACCCGCTTTCCGATACTGATATACTGTCCTTGATTATCCGGACAGCGTGAGGTATGTCAAGGCCGGAATATTTCAGTCGTGCTGTGAGCAGGCTGTCGTACAGGACGGCATCCAAAGTGTTGTCCTCCTTTTTGTTGATTGTGATACCGGATATCTGCCCGGCCGGTATTCTGGATGCCGAAGTAAGCGTGATTACTTTTGGAGTGGTGTCCCTTGTGCTGTCAGTGGCAAATTTCAGGTAAAGTGAAACCGTCTTGTCTGAACTCAGTTCCGCCAATGCCATTGAGCTGCTTATACCAAGCTCCATTGATTCGTAGGTTGTGTTGAACAGATTGCGCATCCACCAGCATTCATAAAGGGATATGGAAATGACAGTAACTGCAGCTACAACGATGGTTATGATTACATTTGAGTTTTCTTTTGCTCTCATCTCTTGATACTTTCCTGCAAAATTAATGTTTTTCCAACGAACAGGACAGTCGTTAATACTTGTTAACACTCCTTAACCATAAGTTAAAACTTCTTTCCTGACTTTTGTTGAATAAAACAAAATCAGTTATGAAACGAATTGTTACTATCATCATTGCGTTGTTGACAATGAGTTTTGCCGGAGCGGCACAGGAGAACGCTGTTTATCGTGTAACTTATGACTGCGATGCCCTTT
>JBJFDE010000144.1:0-2262 GCA_051889855.1 Candidatus Cryptobacteroides sp.
CTGTATGGAGAGCAAAAGGCGATGTTGGCAGTCTATGTCGAACCGGATCGCACGATCGAATCGGGTAGTAGCCGGAGTAAACCCAAGGCACAACCGATCCGTCCGCTTGCTACCGGGTCCGTTGATGCGACCCTTTCGGATGCCCTCTATCAATTGCGCAAGCAAATCGCCCAGCGGGAAAGCATGCCGGCCTATATCATCTTTTCCGATGCTTCGTTGGAGGACATGGTGGAGAAGAAACCGATCACGATCGAGGCATTTGGTGAAATCAAGGGCGTCGGACAGATCAAGCAGGCGAAGTATGGCCGTGTGTTTGTGTCATTGATCCGTTTCATCCTGAAGCTGCCCAAGTTGTCCTGATCGGCCGGAAAAACAAAAGAGGAACTGCCAGTACCGGCAATTCCTCTTTCGTAAACGAATAGGTCAAAATATTATTGATTTAAGTTTCGCAAGTTCAACTTGCTGATTTCAGATTGAAAAATTTAGCGATATGAGCCAGTTCGTCAGATTGATTAATCACGACATCGTAAATTTCTTCGTCCAGCAGGCCGAAGACTCTCGCCATGGTCGTGACCAGATCCTGAAGGACACCCCATATCTGTTGTGCGACAGAGAGCTGGACGGTCTCTTTGGAAATATCCCGGAAAAGTCCGCCGATAGTCTCGTAGTCGCTGAAGCGTTTTGCGACGGAAAGGATATTATATTGCATACAACACAATGTTGCGGCAGCTATCTGGGAAGCGAAACAGGTACTCTGGCATTTGCCGAATCCCAGATTGGTCTTGCAGTCCTTGAATACAACTTCGAGAGCCCAGCGACGGGAATATATTTCCCACGCCTTGAAGAAATCCAACCTTATATCAGTTGTGAGCAATCCATTCCATTTGCCGTGTTGTGTCCGGCGAACAAGAAAGATTCTTACCGGAACACCTCCGAACGAGGCGTCAAACATGATGTAGTGGCATTTGAGCTTACGGCTATACTTCTGCATCTTGAGTTTCTTGCCAAGTTTTACAAGTGCGGGAGCCGTGAGGTCTCCATGTTCGGTATGGTATTTTGTCCTGCTCTTCTCGCCGACCTTTATCATGCCGAGCCAATGGCATTTGATGTGGCGGCTATGGATGAAACGTACAATTTCCTTATTGGTAAACCAGCTGTCTGCCAATACGTAACTAAACTGTATGCCCCGGCGGATAGCCCGTCTTATCATCTCTTTTGCGAGCTCTATCTTGGACTTGTCATATTCTTGTTCCCTGCAGCGGAGTACCTCGCTGTCATGTTCGGTTGTATGGCGTTGTCTGAGTTCCTTGGCGCTCATGCCGTAGTTACCCTTCTTTCCCTTCTCTCCGACGATGGCGAAATCAAGAAGAATCTGGGAGATTCCATCCGTGGCGGCCATGCAGAGACATTTGAATCCGAGAACAGCCTTGTGGGCAAGATGGGAATGAACCCTTCCGATTTTCTCAATAGTCCGGCCTGTCTTCTCATGGTCGGTGTCGTCAAGAATCAGACAGACATGATCGGCCTTATGGTCGGAACGCAGATGTATGCGGTTCCACAACTGGACGGATATGTGCCAGAGGGCTTTTCGCCAGTCAATATCCGGATTTTCCATGAAGCGGTAAAAGACATCTTTCCTCGCTTTGACCAATTGTCCGAGAGTGCCGTATTTCTGATTGTGGTAGGGGTTTCTGATACCGAAGCAAGGGAAAAGAAGAAGGCATTGGAATATGGTGAGCAGTCTATATACACAGTTGCGCTTGCTTGTGACGGCAAGTGTGTCTCGCTCTGTCATCTTGACCTGAGCGAGAACCGAACTTATGTTCTGCATGGCTGCTGTCATATCAGAATTCTGAAAAAAGTCTTTGATATCCGAGAGAAAAGGTGTAATTTTGTGTATCGACATGGGCTTGAGTATGTTTTTGTTTGGTACCTTAAATTTACTCATTTTCTTGCAACTAGGCAAGAGTCCATGTCGTTTTTTTATGCCTCTATCTCTGAAATTCAGTACTTGCGAAACTTAAATAACTGATTTACTAACCCTTTAAAATGTTGACGATTATGACGAATGAAAGCAAATCCAAATGGTCTGTGGTGATCAACATTCTCCTCACGACCCTCACGGCTCTCCTTTCCGCCCTCGGTTTCTCCGTCGGATAGCGTGGAGCCGTTCATGAACAATTCATGACCTTTCACAAAGCCACTCGGCAAGGAAGCCAACCGCCTCCTTCCCGGGTGGCTTTATTGCAATTTCATAGTTCC
>JBJFDE010000145.1:0-2261 GCA_051889855.1 Candidatus Cryptobacteroides sp.
CTTCTTCTCGATAATGCCTGACACAGCTGTGAATGAAAGCTGGTAGATGCAGGCGATTGCAAGTACGATGGTGACAAATCTGATTGCGCCTTTACTTTGCATAATGTTTTTATGTTTTTAATATTTAATTTCCGTTCATTAAACTGTAAAGCCCGCAAATTTACAAAATTTTTCCCATAAAGAAAGGACTAACACATTATTTTATTATTTTTGTAGGAATTAGCATTGATGCACGGAATGAAGAAATTGTTCGGACCTATTTTTACCCTGATTTGTATTCTCTTTTCATTCCAGGCTGAAGCTCAACAGCTTGATAGCCTGGTAAGGGATGCTCAGAAATACCGCCTGAACTATTGTTACGAAAAAGCCATCAGGTGTTATGAATTGGCTCAGGAATTGGCTGCCGATTCGCTCAGCCGTGCACAGCTCGACGAGGAAAAGCAGAGATGCGATAGCACATTGGCCCAGACTAAAGTGGTGCCGGTGCTCAAGGTGGTGGCCCGTGCCCGCTTCTCCAGGCACGATTTCTTCCTCTATTACCCGCTGCCGGACAAGTCTTTCCGTCAGGTGGAGGGCACTCAGCAGGTCATCTATCACCCGGGAGACGAGGAAGAGCTCTATCTCAGCCGCGAGCAGGGGGAGGAGATGCTCTTTTCCATGAGTTATGATAACAGGCTCTACTACTCTGCAGCTAAGGAGGATGGCTACGGTGGATACGACCTCTACTACTGCGACTGGGACGAGGATATGGGAGAGTGGTCCGAGCCTCATAACCTCGGTTTCCCTTACTCTTCGGCAGGAGACGATTTTCTCTTTATCGAGACCGAGGACGGGATGTTCAATATCTTCGCATCAAACCGTTCATGCTCAAAGGATAGCGTATATGTCTATGTGATAGATAAAAACGCTTCTCAGGACTACACCTCTAACACCAGCGATTCCACCAGGATGGAGATGGCCAAGCTCCTTCCCGAAGTGAGCGGAAGTACCCTCGTGGGGGGATCCTCCCTGCCTGACAGTGATCCTTGGTCTGAAAAATACCAGCGGCTAGTGGAAAGGGAGAGGGAGCTTGTCGAACTGATGGAGAATGCCAGCAGCGAAGAACGACCGGTAGTTTGACACAATATTTTTTGATTTTTTTTGCTAGAAGGCCCTCCAGGGTCTTTTTTTTGTCAAATTTATTTTATATCTTTGTGGTATATAAGGGTATATACTGCAAGATATGAGACTCGTAACAAAACAAAGCGGCCGCTTCACATACTTATATGCTATCAAGGGATACCGCACGGATGATGGCAAAAGCACAACGAAAGTTGTCAAGAAGTTCGGAACCGTCGAGGAACTTCGTGAGAAACTTAACGGAGCCGACCCCATAGAATGGGCTCGAGCCAGGGTTGCCGAGATGACGGCCCTTGAGAAAGAAGAGAACAAGGAGGTTGTCGTGGGATTTGACCCAAAGGCGTATATCCAGAAAGGCGAGCAGCGTAGCTACAACGGCGGATACCTGTTCTTGCAGAAGATCTATCATGAACTGGGTCTTGACTATATATGCAAGAAAATCGAGAAGAAGCATAAGAACAAGTATGACTTGAGTGAAATCTTGTCTATGCTGGTGTACACAAGGATACTATATCCCGGGTCAAAACGGTCTTCATTGGAGGACGCCAGGAAGTTCTTTGAGCAGCCGGAATGCACGCTGGAACAGGTGTACCGTGCATTGTCACTGCTGGCGACGGAGTTCAACGAGATACAGGCGGACGTGTACAAACGGAGCCTCAAACTGGGTAAGCGCAACACACAGGTGGTGTACTACGACCTGACCAACTACTTCTTCGAATGGGAGGAGGAGCAGGGTTTGGTTCAGTATGGACACGGCAAAGAAGGGCGTCCACTGCCTATTGTTCAGATGGGCCTGTTTATGGATAAGGATGGCTTCCCGTTGGCGATGTGCATAGAGCCGGGCAATACAGCTGAGACTACCACGCTCAAGCCGATGGAAGAACTTTTGAAAGAGAAGTTCGGACTATCCAAACTCGTTGTGTGTACAGACGGCGGCCTGTCATCTTATGAGAACAGGAAAAATGACAGTGTTGGAGACAGGGCCTTCATCACCGTTCAATCTCTAAAGAAACTCAAGAAACCGCTTCAAGACTGGGCACTGGAGGCCACTGGGTGGCACATAAGCGGTTCGAATGAAGAATATGACATCAGCCAGTTGAATCCGGACGAATACTATAACGTAACCTTCTACAAGGAGAGAT
>JBJFDE010000146.1:0-2249 GCA_051889855.1 Candidatus Cryptobacteroides sp.
ACGCTCTTTATTTGAAGATTTTTAAACTAACGCGATTTTATCGCACCAGTAGTAAATTCAATCAATGCATCAATAAGGCTTACACCGTCGATGTCTATTCCTTTTCCCTTAAACTTCTCGGAAACCATCTGCTTGCTTTGTCCAAGAATCTCTGTATCGAGTTCTTCCCATGAATAAATTTCGGAGCAATCGTCATTGGAAGTAACCCGGACACTACGCTCTACCTCATTACCTACCGAGTCCTGAACATAATATATGATTACTGCCTCCAGTCGGTTTCCGTCAATGGTTCTGACATCTGATTTACCGACATATCGGACATAAGGTATTGTATCAAGTCGACCTAATAGGACTTGCTCCAGATTTTGGTCTCTCCTGTCTCCTTTACCCATCGAACAGGATAAAAGGAGAAGAAAAAACATAGTGGTCAAAATGACCTTGAGGGTGATTGTCTTTTTCATATTCTGCATCGGTTTTGTTTGATTTCCTGATGCAAAATTACATCCAAACGGATCTTAACTCCAAATATAAAAGTCTTAATACAAGAGATGCAACTACCTGTAAATCAGTAGTTGCATCTCTTAAAAGTCTTAATATGGCAGGGAACGGTCTTAATGGACTCTTAATCTTTGACCCGATCCACGATAAACCTTACAATATCTTCTTTCTCCGGCACTCCGAGTTTCTTACGTATCGAAGATTTCCTGACATAGATGGTGGATGTGGTCTGTCCTGTGATAACACTTATCTCTTTCGTTGAGAATCCCGCAAGCATCAGGACAATTATCTGTTCCTCTTTCGGAGTCAGAATGTCGCCATACTTAGAATGTAGTTTTTTGTAAAATCCGGAATATAGATTGTCAATCATCTCAAAGACGTTTTTCCAGTCTACGAGTTCACCGTCGGTCTCACCCTCTATTGATGAAATCTTACGGAGCATTTCACGGTTTTGCTCAGTCGGTGTTTCTGCCACCATCTTGATGATGCCGAGTTGGCGGAGCATTACTCCACGCAAGGCAGACGAATCCTTTAATTCCTCTTTGCCTGACTCAGGGACGGATTTGTACTCGTCAACCATTTTCTGCAAAGCTTCAATGCGTTCTTCATTTTCCTGCTCCCGCTGACGTCTGATAATAATAAGCCAGGCGGCAACGCCACATATCAACAGAGCGACAAGACTCACAACAAGAATAATCACCGTCTTGTGCTCGCTCTCCGCTTTGAGTCCCAGAGCGCGGCTCTGCTGCTGGAGTGCCCCACGTTCAGATTCCCATTGAGAGGCTTTCATGCGGTTGTATCTCTCGCTCTGCCGATTGTTAAGGCCGTTGATATGTATCAGCTTTATGCGTCCGGTCTGTTTGAAGTCAATCATTGCATGGAGTAGATTGCTGTAACTCCTGAAATATGCGTCATCATCACGACGCAGACTTGATGCAATGCTATCAGCTAATGCGAGATGGTGGGATGCAGCCCGAATGTCGCCTGTATTCAGTGCATTTATAGCATATTGGAATTGCAGATAATCGGCGGCTCCGTTATCCGGTCCGGCTTTACGGAATATTTCTGTGACGGTATGGTTGCTTTCTTGGTTTCTACCTGCTTCGGTTAAAAGTTGTGCCCGTTCAAGCTCAAACATGAACTGTTTGTCACCCATATTGTGTGTTCGGGCGTAGTCCACAAGTTCATCCACGAGATGGAGGGCCGAGTCCATCTCGCCTGCATACTCATACCCGGACAGAAGCATGTATTTAGCTTCAATTTTTCTAATGGAATCGGTTTCAAGAGCCATCAGTCTCTTTGCATATGGAATGAGGGGGTAGCCCTGATATTCCGAGGCGCCGAGCAATACGCGGATACGTAGGGTCTGCATCATTATAGAGTCCGGGACATCGGGCAGACCTGCAAGAGAATCAAGCATTGAAATAGCCCCCCGGGTGTCTCCAACCCAAAATTTGTACCAGGCGAATGCGATACCACTTCTGACACCTCTGACCTTATCAATATTCCGATAATAATTATGAGCGAAACCAATCAGCGAGTCCCCGATCATCGAGCAGTTCTGTTTCATGTGGCCATACGCTTTCAGAAAATGGTACTTTGCCTTTAAGGAATCAATTTTAAGGTCTGAGGGGTCAATTGCTTCAAGCACCAACAGGGCACTGTCAGTATTTGTCTGAATTAGCCTCTCCGCATCACATAACTCTTTATTATATCGGGAGGCTGATCCTGAGCAGGATGCAACGCACAAT
>JBJFDE010000147.1:0-2245 GCA_051889855.1 Candidatus Cryptobacteroides sp.
GTATCGATGTTCAGTTTCTTTACGATAAAATCGTTCATTTTCATATTAGCCTGGTGGAAAACAAAGTAGTCTGCTTCTTGGTAGTCAAATCCAAAATGCTCCGCCAGTTTCTTGATGGATTTGGGTGCCGTTGTGATACCGAAAGAGAACACATCCATTCCTTTCATGCGACTTTGCAGGCGCGACAACTGTTTTCCTTCGTATTCGTATAGTTGGAACGATTGTTCTGTTATTTGGTTTCTACTGCCTCCATCGGGGGTAATGATGGCGTCAAATCCGCTACCGTCTGTCCCGAAATGGAATTGGCATCCTTTGCTTCCTTCGCAGTACTCAAGGGCAGTTACGGTACCTGCTGAACCAAACAACGGATTTCGCTTGCCATGTATGCGCCCTTTTGCATCTCCGACCATTAGCAGGGCTTTCCGAATGCCTCCGGATGATACAAGTGCGGAAAGGGCACTCAAGCCGTAAACCCATCCGGAGCAGCCGATAGCCATATCTGTGGCATAGCATTCCTTGCTCAGTCCTAAACGGTCTTGCAAGATGCAGGCTGTGGCAGGCAGGATGTAATCGGCTGTCTGCGAGACGAATAGAATGCCCGTGATTTCTTTCTTGTCCCAACCGAGGTCTGCAATCAGCCTTTCTGCTGCTGCGTAGCACAAATCCGAAGTGCAGAGCGTGGACGAGGTGCGACGCTCTTCTACCCCCGTAGTCTTCACAAAATCTTCGGGAGAATAATCCGAAGATATGCTATCTTCCGAGTCAGGATGCAGGTTGCTGGAGATGTGTTCCGGAACGCCCGCCGCCATTCCGGCGATACGGACGTTCTTAAATTCAAGGAATGCCATTAGCGTTTGCTCATTACGGTATTGAACAAATCCTCAATGGTCTTGGCGTTCTTTACATCATCGCCTTTGAGGGCTACATCGTACTCCTCGTCCACCATTGCAATCACACTCAGTCCAATAAGCGAACTCCACTCATCGTTCGCACGAAAATCGGTTGCACCATTGAAATTGGTAGTGTCCGTTTCCTCAAACAGTTCGGCAAACTTTGCCACAAAATCATTTAGTTCCATAATGTTTAATGTTTTATAATTGGTTAGAATTCAATTGTTTTCGCGGGTATTCCCATCACGTGTAACCCGTCCGGTGTATTGCGCATGACTACGCTGCTTGCTCCAACCTCGACGTGTTTACCTATTTTCTTGTGTCGAATCAGGGTAGAGCGGACGTGCATAGTGGATTCTGCGCCAATCTCTGCAAAGCCGCCCATAAAGACGTATGCTTCCAGCGAGACGTAGTCTCCCACTCTCACATCGTGCCCTAAATCGCAGTAAGGTTGAATAATGACATGTTTGCCGACCTGCACATTGTCCGACACACATGACCAACCGGAGATATACGTTCCTTCATCCACTTGCGCAGTGGGGTTGACATATGCTCCATCGCAAATAATCGTTTGAAAAGTGCCGCCCTTTGCTGCTATCAGTTCGGCGTAATGCTTTCGCCATTTGGGCTCACCCATGGCAATAAAAAACACATCATCCGCCTGAATTTCATAGTCCTCTGGCGCGCAGATAATAGGCGGGAAATTGCCTTGGAGGTCAGATAGCGCGTCTGCTTTGCTGTCCAAGAAGCCTTTGATGTCGTATTCACCGTTGCGGAAAGCCTTGCTCTGCACCGCAGAGGCATACACTTCTCGACCCCAGCCTCGAGCACCAACAATAAGTAGGTGTTTCATACTGTTGTGTTGTTTAGTGTCCTTGGGCGCCACAAGAACGGTTGTTGCTAAAGATGTCCTCCGGAAAAGAGCATGAAAAAGCGTGGAGCCACTTCTTTCGCTCATTCTACAACTACGAGGTTCAGCAAAACCTTGACAAAAAGAATAAACAATCTGTACGCCCACGCCGAATATGATAATCTTCGTCATGGACGATAGGATTGGTCATATCCTGCAGGCGTTCATTGTCTTTCTTGCCTTGGTTTGTCAATAATTGCTGATTACGTAGTTCCAAAACAAGCGCCAATAAACGCTTTTATTTCAGTATATCCCGATAAATCCCCGATGAATCGGGGTAAACAGGGACAAGTTTGAAATCTCAATGCTCGGCGTGTGCGGACTTCCGCTGGAGTTTTTGCTGTTTCCCGATAGTTCGGGACAGGTCGGCGTGAGCCCCACCCGCGACCCCATTTTCGATTTCGCGGACAAAATTACAACAATTTTTTGAATTATGCAAATGAAG
>JBJFDE010000148.1:0-2244 GCA_051889855.1 Candidatus Cryptobacteroides sp.
AAAATCGAATTGTTTCCTTTCTCCTTTAGAGATTGGTGCTCAATAAATGAGGTGGATCATACCAGACTTACCACAAGAAACAAAGGACTGCTGTCCAGGGCATATGAGGACTATTTCCGCCAGGGAGGCTTTCCTGAATTGATTTCCGGTGAAGAAAACCCCAAGGAATATATCGGCACCTTGATAGAAAACATTATAAGCCAGGATATCCAGAAACGCTATAAAATCCGGAACATAGATGCACTGAGAAGACTTGCACATCATATTCTCAACGAGAGCCCTACATTGATTGTAAAAGACTCTCTTCAAGAGATCATCGGAATCAAGAGCGAGCGTACCCTTGGCAATTATTTATTGTATTTGAATCAGACATACTTGATTTCCACTATAAGCAAATACTCTTCCAAAAGCAGGGAACGGGCAAGGAATGAGAAGGCATATGCCATCGATGTTGCCTTTATGGACAAGAGGGACAATGCTTTTTCAGGAGCCAATCTGGGATGGAGGTTGGAGACCATTGTATATCTGGAGTTGCTTCGGAGAAAAGCCGGAACGGAGAATGACATCTACTATTATCAGGGGAGAAGTGTGGAAGCAGACTTTGTCGTGTGTGATGGGAACAGGACCCTTGCAGTGTATCAGGTATGCTATGACATTTCGAATGATAAGACCAGGAAACGCGAGATTAAGGGCTGTATAGCTGGAGCAAAGGCAACCAAATGCGACAACCTGTTCCTGATAACCGACCACGAAAGCGAAACCATAGAAATAAACGGATATAGAATTCAAGTTGTACCGATTTGGGAATGGCTGACAAAGGAGGAAGATCCACAACAAGGCGGAATTTGAGCCCGCACATACTGCGGAGCATATCCTGAACCGGACTATGGTCAATATGTTCGGATGCCCCCGCAGCCGCACTATCTGTGACCATTGAATTTATGAGCGGGGAAGAGGCAGCTTCAATCGTTGACCTGAGCAAGTTTCCGGCAGATGCTTCAGAAACCCTGCGCATCATCAGTTACGACTTTGGCGACGGGGTCTGGAGAGTGAGATGGAAAGTGCAGAACTGTTTGCCAGCGCCCAGTTTACGAGCGAGTCAATATGGGGAATAAGCGTCTCCCCAAGTTCTGTCAGGGTATATTCAACACGAGGCGGAACCTCAGGATAGGATACTCTCCGGACCAGGTTCATCCCGACCAGGGTCTTGAGCGTTATGGTCAGCATACGCTGTGAAATTTCACCGATTGATTTCTGAATCTCGGTGAAACGCATGGTTCCGTTGGCAGACAGCGATACCAGAACCAGCAGCGACCATTTGTCTCCGAACAATGAGATGATATCCCTTATCGGGCATATTCCCTCGTGTAAAAAAGTTTTCATATAATTTTTCAGTTTGCAAGGCCTTACACCCTATTTCTTACACCAATGTAACTTACATACAGGCTTGTGCCTTCTTGGATAATCCATATCTTTTCTTGAACTTTGCCAAATCAGTATACAAAAGTAACAAACTTTAAATGGATTACAAAATGGCAAAGAATTATTCAATCAAATCTTTCGGAGGCTGGTCCTCAGTTGAAGGCAAAGTATTCCTTGATGGCGAACTTGCTCTCGTCGGCTCAATTGCATCTGTTCAGAAACTGGATGCTCACGCTGATGCCCCATTCCTGCACTCCCACAAAGAGCACGAGGAACTTTACATCATTGTATCCGGAAATGGGGAATTCCAGGTTGACGGCGAGGTGTTCCCTGTAAGCGAAGGAAGTTTCATACATGTGGCACCGGAAGGAGTACGTGCACTCAGGAATACCTGTGACACCGAGATGGTGATGATTTGCGTGCAGTATCAGGCAAAGCCTATCTCAGGCTTTATGGAGGACGGCATAATTTCAAAAGAGCCTGTTCGCTGGTAGTTTTCCAAAACTGCAATACACTTACAAAAGGCTCTGCAACTTCCTAAGGGGAATACCGCAGAGTCTTTCTGTCAGGAAGGCTGAACCTGCAAGGTGAAGCGAAAGGTTTGAGCCCATCGACAGAAGAAGATCACCTGCAATGAATCGGAGGAAGATATTTCAGTCCGTTACCACGATGAATCCCATTTTTACATCAGGAACCCCAAAAGATCCGTTGGAGTGATGCACTCGAAGTGTGCATCAGGGTACGCAGCGGTGAAAGAAGCCGGAGCGCCAACTCGTTTGCCTTCTTTCCTCTTTATTTCATAGCCGGTCATCATTCCGTCCT
>JBJFDE010000149.1:0-8172 GCA_051889855.1 Candidatus Cryptobacteroides sp.
TCCTTTTCATCACAAAATGTATTAACAAAGCCAAAAATAATCGAAAACTATGAAAGAATCAAAATTCAAGTGATTTTTTCATAGTTTTCGATTATAAGTATCGATTGATACTGCTGTAAATGAGTCTGGAGCATCTTTCAAGACTACAACATCCACATTTATATGATGCGCCTTGAATCGCTCACGAGGAGATGACAAATTTGTCGGGGGATTATCGGATGTCGAAGATGTATGGCATGCGGGCGTAGGCTTTGCCGGCATCGGCGCTGGTCCAGCTGCGGAAGGCTGTTTCGATGTTCTCGAAAGGTGTGCCGCTGAAGATTTCCTGATCCTGAGCCCCGCTGAGCGACTCAAGCAGCATGTTGATAGCTGTCATCGGAGCCGGATATTCCTGAATCATCACCTCTGCACTGCTTGTAACTCCTTCGATGCTGACAGCTGCGTAGTTGATGGCATCTTCAAGCGTACCGATTTCATCAACAAGGCCGATATTCAGTGCGTCGGCACCGGTCCAGACCCTGCCCTGGGCAATGGCATCGACATCAGCAACGCTCATATCCCTTGCCTCAGCAACTATGCCGGTGAACTTTTCATATATATCCTCCACGGAGGCCTGCATATATGCAACTTCCTTGTCATCAAGAGGACGCATGAGACTGTACATGTCAGAGTGCTTGTTGGAATTGATGGTAGTAACACCGACATGAACTTTGTCCTTGATGACCTTGCTGAAATCAGGAATCATGCTGAACACTCCGATACTTCCGGTAAGAGTGGTTGCATTTGAATAAATCTTATCGCAACCGGCAGAAATCCAGTATCCGCCGGAAGCTGCATAGTCACCATAGGATGCAACCAAAGTCTTCTCCTTTCCAAGAAGTTCAAGCTCGGTGCGAATCTTTTCAGATGCGAAAACGCTTCCTCCCGGAGAGTTCACCCTGAGAACTACCGCCTTGACCTCGTCATCCCTGCGAATGTCCGAGATAATCTTTGCAAAACGGTCTCCGTCAACGTTTTCCTGATCTTCACCGTCAACGATATCTCCATTTGCATATACGACAGCAACCTTGTTTGTTGCTTTATAATTTATCGTATTCTTCAGCTTTGCATAGTCAGCAAGACTGATGGCCTTGATATCTTTGTAGTCATTGGTAACGAATAGGTTGCAAAGTCTCTGATGTAACTCGTCCCTTGAAACTATCTCATCCACAAGACCATTATTGAGGAAATCCTCTGGTTTGTTGAGCTCGAGATTGTCAATCATGGCATTAAGCCTGTCCACGGAAATCTCCCTTGAAGCGGCAATCTGGCCGGCAAGAGTTCCCCATACGGAAGAAACCATCTGAGTATATTGTTCCTTGTTGGCCTCACTGGCTGAATTCCTGATATACATCTCACCTGCCGATTTGTATTTTCCGTGACGGATGAGCTGTACGTTCACTCCGATTCTGTCAAGAATGTCCTTGAGGAAATACATCTGGGAAGACAGACCGGTGACTGTGTTCATGTTGCCCTCGTATGAACTCATATAAATCTTGTCACTGACTGATGCAAGGTACAAGCCTGCATTGGTCGGATTCTCCATGAATGAAACCACAGGCTTTCCGCTCTGGCGGAAGTCCTCAAGTGCGCGGCGAAGTTCCTCCAGGTGGGAAATACCGGTTGAAGTGGCATCAGGCAGCAAATAGATGAACTTGATTGCAGGGTCTTCTGCCGCCGCCTTTATGGCCGTTACAGCATTGTAGATTCCAACAGGTGTGATGATTTCCTGAGTCTGAATCAGCTGCATGAAATCCATCTCCTGAGTCTGCTCTTGTATTGAAATCTTTGACATATCAAGCTTCAGGACTCCTTCACGTGGCATGACCGGAGTATTCTCACCCAGAGAAGCCAATGCTCCGAGAGTGGCAAATGAAATAAAGAATGATAGAATACCGAAAATTAACAGGCCGAGCAAAGTGGCCAATGTCATTTTAACAAAATCTTTCATACTGGAATTGTTTTTTCACACTGTCTAAAATAATTATTTTGCCTTTCACAAGAAGCAAAGGTAGTCAAAAATATACAACAACCTTTTTATAGAGTGCAAAATTTGCATCATGGAAAGAAATTTTTAACTTTGTGGGTTGTTTGAATGATGATGAAAAAGATATTGACAAAAATTTCGGCTTGCCTGCTCGTGATATGGTACTGTTTGAGTATCATGGGCTTTGATGTGCATACCTGTCATGCAGCCGACCATCAGTTCGTATCGACATTCATCGAAGGCCTCACCTGCGAAGAGATTCATTCTGCGCACAAATGCGGCCACCATTGCACACATCATCACGAATGCAGTGACAGTCAGGAGCACTTTGCCAACCATAGTGACGGACTGATAGAAGAAACCAATTGCTGCACTGATGATTATCACGCGCTTTCAATCACCGGCACCCGCACCGAAGATGACCATCATTTTCATGGCAGTCTCAGCTGCTGGCATACAGCGGCAGTCCTCGATGCCTTCGGGGTAAATGCGCCGGTTCCATATTCCATTGATTCATATTTATTTGCACTATCTCCTACCATCATACAAGGGGAAGATGTGCTCTCATATTTCGGTATTCGCAGAATCTAGCAGATGTCTCGACTTCGCTCGACATGACGGATGAGTAGATGTCTCGACTTCGCTCGACATGACACTCTTGGATTGTTCGGCATGACAGAAGGACTCATCTCAAGAAATCAACAGATTAATTGCTCAAAAAGTAACATATCAAGTTGTTTTACCGAAAAATGAAAATTATGAATAAATTAATATCAACAATAATTGCACTGATTGTAAGCAGTGCAGCAATATATGCCCAGGATATTGACACAACAGGAATATATGGTGAACGTCAGGACAGCCTTGACGCCGCGGTGTTCGTATCACGTCAGGCAGGGAACTATCTTTCAAAAGGAAAAGAAATCAGGACCGAGGTCATTTCAGCAGCCGGCCTCTGCAAAATGGCATGCTGCAACCTTGCAGAGAGTTTTGAAAATTCGGCAAGCGTCACAGTCGGTTACTCGGATGCGGTGACCGGAGCACGCCAGATCCGTCTGCTCGGACTCTCCGGAACCTACACTCAGATGCTCGATGAAAACCGTCCCGTAATGCGCGGACTTTCAGCACCTTTCGGCCTTTCCTATGTGCCTGGCCAGTGGCTGGAAAGCATCCAGATAGCAAAAGGCTCGTCATCAGTCATCAACGGCGTCGAATCCATGACCGGACAAATCAACATGGAACACCGCAAGCCGACCGATGAGAAACCTCTGTTTATCAACGGATTGGTAATGAGTGACACCAAGATGGACCTGAACATCGCTTCATCACTTCAGATGGGATACAAATGGAGCACTGTCATCCTCGGCCACGTGTCCGGAAACATTGCTTCACATGACATGAACCACGACAGTTTCCTCGATGATCCGAAAATGCTGCAGTTCAACCTTGCCAATCGCTGGCTATATCAGGCAGACAACGGCCTCCAGCTCAGATTCGGCGTCCGCGCCCTGCAGGACAGGCGACTCGGCGGTCAGGTACTTACCAATCCTGACGGACATAAAGTCCTTTATAATAAAGATACATTCTCACTGACCACCGAACCGGGGAAAATCGACCCATGGGGTTCGGACATTCTCAACCGTTCAATCAACGCATATGTAAAAATCGGTATTCCTCTGAATGAAGACAACTCCCAGAATATCGCATTCGTCGGAGACTATAGCTACCAGAACATGGACTCATATTTCGGAGCCACAGCATATATAGCCAGACAACATTCCGCTTTCTATAACTTCTTGTATCAGAATGAAATAAATGAATCCCACAAATTTACGCTGGGAGTTGGAGGAACACTTGACCGCTACAACGAACTCTTTCGCAGGCAGCTTCTGCTGGACCCTGTTGCACGTTTGGACAATTCTGTGTCATTCCTCTCGGACCTTGGAATTTTCGGAGAATATACCTTCCATGCGGGAGATAAGTTTTCTGCAATTGCAGGGCTCAGAGGCGACTGGTACAATAAGGCAGGATTCAAATTCTCGCCTCGTCTGACTCTGAAATATGCTCCGATTGACGAAATTGTCATACGTGCAAACGGTGGCCGCGGCCTCAGATATTCCACACCTCTTATCGACAACATCGGAGTTTTCTCAACCAGCAAGGAGTTCAAGGGAATATACAACGAGCATCTGCTCGAAGATGCCTGGACATTCGGAGGAAACATTACCTATTACATGCCTTTCGGCGCATCTTCGAACACTTACCTGAGCTTTGATTATTTCAGGACCCAGTTCGTTCAGCAAATGGTAGTGGACTATGAACATTTTACCAATACCATAGATTTCTATGCTCTTGACGGAAAACGTTCATATACAAATAATTATCAAATTGATTTTTCTGTCGATCCCGTCGAAAGATTCAATATCACACTGACTTTCCGCTACACTGATGCCCGTGTCGAACTTGCTGACAGAGGACTTGTCGAGAAACCGATGACCGGCCGCTACAAGGGAGTTCTCAACCTCCAGTATGCAACCAACCTGAATAAGTGGATTTTCGATTTCACTGCTTCCGTCAACGGCCCGAGCCGTGTCTATGACTTCATGAAGAACATGCAGGACATCAAGGAGAAGAACGGACTCTATTACTCTCCTGTCTATCCTCTTCTGTATGCGCAGGTTACGCGCCGGTTCAAGGGATGGGATGTCTATGTCGGAGTAGAGAATATCACCAATTTCCGCCAGAAGGATGTCATCTGTGGAAGCACTAAGGATGAGCATGGATTCGTCCAGCCTCGCCAGGCATCGTTCGATGCCAGCTGCATCTGGGGCCCGCTCATGGGTATCAAGGCCAATGTCGGCTTCCGCTTCACCCTCTGGAAAAAAGCCTGATGCTTCCGAGCGCCCTTCCGCTCTGTCATTCCGAGCGAAGTTCCGCTCTGTCATTCCGAGCGAAGTCGAGGAATCTATTTTGAAATAAAACATAAACTATTTAATTTTGCAGAATTATGAAACTAACAGCCATCCTGTCAGCCCTGATGCTGACCACATTCACCTATGCAACCGTAGCAGCTGACTTTGCAGCCGCATCAACAACAGCATCTGCATCCATGCAGAAAAAAGAAGCTAAGAAGAATGCTGAGATAAAAGAAGTTGTTTTCAATGTCGGCCTTCACTGCGAAAGCTGTGTGAAGAAAGTAACTGAGAATATTTCTTTCGAAAAAGGAGTCAAGGATCTGAAAGTATCGCTTGAAGATCAGACAGTTGCAGTAAAATATGATGCATCGAAAACCTCTGAGGAAACCCTCAGGGCAGCAATAATAAAGCTTGGTTATCCAGTCAGTGAAAAGGCTTGCTGCGGCGGCCATAAATGCACCTACGGCAAATGCACCGACGGCCAGTGCAAAGACGGCAAATGCACCGACGGCAAGTGCAAGGACGACAAATGCAAAGACGGCCAGTGCAAGGACGGAAAGTGCAAAGATGACCACGGCCACCAGCACAAAAATTAAAAACGATATAATGTACGAAATCTTAACGAAGGAAATGCTCACTCCGACAATATGTCGGATGACGGTATTTGCCCCGCGCTTGGCTTCTGCAGCCCAGCCGGGGCAATTCCTGATTGTAAGGGCGGACGAACACGGAGAACGTATTCCGCTGACAATCAGTGATTACAACAAGGAAAAAGGTACGGTGTCCATCGTGACCCAGCAGATTGGTGCATCCACCACACAAATCTGCGCAATGGAAGAAGGTGAGGCTTTTGCCGATGTAGTGGGCCCTCTGGGAGTACCTTCAGAATTCACGGAAATGTCTTCTGAAAAACTTGCTGCACAACGCTATATATTCATTGCCGGAGGAGTTGGCACGGCACCTGTGTATCCGCAGGTAAAATGGCTGCACGAAAGGGGAGTGGCCGTAGATGTCATCATCGGAGCCAAAAATGCCGACCTGGTAATCTACAAGGAAGAAATGGAAGCGGTTTGCGACAACCTTTTCATCTGCACCGATGACGGATCAGCTGGCTTCAAGGGTCTAGTGACTGCAATGCTTGAAAAACTCATTGCAGAAGGCCGGACCTACACTCAGGCGGTAGCCATCGGACCTATGATCATGATGAAATTCGCCACCCTGACTGCCCGCAAGCTCAATCTTCCTATCATCGTGAGCCTCAATACCTTGATGGTTGACGGAACAGGAATGTGCGGCGCATGCCGTGTAAGCGTGGCAGGAAAGACTCGCTTTGCCTGCGTTGAAGGCCCGGAATTCAATGGCTATGACGTTGATTTTGACGAGGCAATGAGGCGCCAGGGCATGTACAAGACAGAAGAAATCGAAGCCGGTCACAAATGTAAGATAGGGAGGGGAAAATAATGGCAAACAGAATTCCAAGAGTGCCTGTCAGAGAACAGGATCCGAAAGTCCGTGCAACCAATTTCGAGGAGGTTTGCTACGGCTATGATGCTTCAGAAGCAACTCTGGAGGCTTCGCGCTGCCTCCACTGCAAGAATCCGCGCTGCGTTGCTGCCTGCCCTGTAGGTGTCAAGATTCCGGATTTCATCGCACATGTGGCTGCCGGCAATTTCGCAGCCGCAGCGCTTAAGATAGCGGAGGATTCGTCACTTCCGGCAATTTGCGGAAGAGTCTGCCCGCAGGAAACCCAGTGCGAGGGAAGCTGTATCCTCGGAGTCAAGGGCGAGCCTGTGGCAATCGGCAAGCTGGAGCGCTTTGTCGCTGACTGGAACCGTGAAAACGGCAGCGCGGAGGTGGAGAAAGCCCCTGCAAACGGACATAAGGTGGCAGTCGTTGGTAGCGGCCCTGCCGGTCTTGCTTGCGCATGCGACCTTGCCAAGGCCGGTTATGATGTGACTATTTTCGAGGCCCTGCACCGTCCGGGCGGAGTGCTTGAATATGGTATCCCTGAATTCCGTCTTCCGAAGGACAAGGTTGTTGCAGCAGAGATTGAGGATGTACGCCGTCTGGGTGTGAAGATTGAGACGAATGTCGTTGTGGGAAGGACGGTTACCATCGATTCGCTGATGGATGTCGAGGGCTTTGAGGCCGTGTTCATCGGCTCCGGTGCAGGTCTTCCGAAGTTCATGGGCATCCCTGGTGAGAACCTCAATGGTGTATTCTCTGCAAATGAGTTCCTCACAAGGAACAACCTGATGAAGGCATATCGCGAAGATTACATGACTCCGATCCATGCCGGAAAGAAGGTTGTTGTCGTAGGTGGCGGAAATGTTGCCATGGATGCAGCTCGTACCGCCCTCAGACTTGGAGCTGAGACGACTATCGTATATAGAAGGACTGAAACAGAACTTCCTGCCCGCCGTGAGGAGGTGCATCATGCAAAGGAGGAGGGCGTGCAGTTCGCCATGCTCACCAATCCTGTCGAAATCCTCGGTGACGAGAAGGGCTGGGTCCGTGCGGTAAGGTGCATCAGAATGGAGCTCGGAGAACCGGATGAGAGCGGTCGCCGCAGTCCTGTTCCTGTTCCGGGTTCTGAATTCGAGATTGAGACAGACACAGTGATCATGTCGCTCGGTACTTCTCCTAACCCTCTGATTGCCAAGACTACAGCTGGCCTTGAGACTACCCGCAGGGGCTGTCTTGTGGCTGATGAGGCAGGAGTGACTACCCGCCAGGGCGTATTTGCCGGAGGAGATGCCGTGACAGGTGCTGCAACTGTGATTCTTGCAATGGGTGCCGGCCGTAAGGCTGCCGCTGCAATTGATGCCTACATCACTTCTTCAGGAAAGTAGCGACTGGAAGCAGGGCGATGAGATAGCCGATCAGCGCTACTCCGCCCACTGTCAACATAATGTCCGAAACGGACAAGATTATCGGATATGCCTGGATGATGAAACTTCCAGGCATTTTTATAAATCCGAAATACTGCTGTGCGAGCGAGAATCCGACTCCGACGATGAGGCCTCCAGCCAGTCCGGCAAGAGAAATGAACCATCCTTCCAGGACGAAAATACGCCTTATGAGCTTGTCGTCCGCTCCCAGGCTTCGAAGGGTCTGGATGTCGGATTTTTTGTCTATGATGAGCATAGACAGACTGCCGAAAATATTGAAAGCAATGATTATAATGATGAATATCAATATCATGTAAATCGCAGCCTTCTCATATTTCAT
>JBJFDE010000150.1:0-2239 GCA_051889855.1 Candidatus Cryptobacteroides sp.
AATCCGCATTGTCGAATGAAACGTGTTGGATAGTTTTGCCTTTTAAATAAAAAAAGGAGGCAAAATGAATCAAGAGAGTACAGGCGTCAATTATTCATTGGCATTGAAAAATTTCAATCAAAACGGTCGTGGAAGATCAATGCGTAAGTTCTGCGAAGATGAGGGTTATGACTACAACAAGTTCATGCAATACGCCCGCAAGGGGCAGAAGGAACTCAGTGTCCTCAAGGATGCGGACGCGAACCAGTCTGAGTCGTCATTCATTCCTCTTGTGGTAGAATCCGCAACTTCCGGTGCCTTGGGCATCGCAGAAGTTCGAGTCCGTTTCACGAACGGAATGGAACTCATCCAGAGTGACGGGGACGTCAATGAGTTGTTCGGCATCGTCCGCAAGATGTTGGTATAGCGCTATGGTAACGATGTCAAGCGATTATTCAATCTACCTGTATCGGGAACGGGTGGACCTCCGCAAAGGAATCTCAGGTTTGAGCGGAATCGTAAAGAATGCAATGGGTATGAATCCCAATACTCCTAAAAGCATATATGTGTTCAGTGGTCGTAATCCCCGAATCAAGAAAGTACTTGTCCGTGAGTACAACCGTTACGAACTAACTCAAATCCGTTTGGATAGTGGAAAATTTTTCTCGCCCGTAATGGACTCAAATCGCAAATTTGGCAAAATAAGCTGGTCGGACTTAGTTATGCTGACAGAGGCCTCGGCAAGTGGCAATATAAGGGTAAAATATATAGATTAAGGACTTATAAATATCTGAATATCAGTAAAATAAGTTGAATGTTTATTTGGAAAATCCAAAATAAAAGCTTACCTTTATGGGAGAAATGAATCTGGAAAATCAACTTCAAGTGGCATTCGCGACTAACGCGGAGCTTAGGGAGCAGATAGACTCTTTGACACGAGTGAACTGGTCCCTGGAAGAGCGTTTGCGTCACGATGCTGAGAGCCGCGAGGAGATGAGGGCCTTCTATGAGAACCAGATGGACAATCTCCGCAGGGAGCAGCGAGAGGCTTTAGAAAGACTTCAGGAGCAGCACAGACATCAGATAGATGAAGCCGTATCCTGTATAACAAAATCTTTCGAGGAACAAATCGCCAAACTGATAGCCGAGCGTGATGCGGCCTTGCTGGCAGCAAAACAGCAGCGCGGCAAGAGGTTCGCAAGGAAATCCGAGAGGAATAAAGATGAGGGAAATAACTCTCAAAATAGTGGAGAGAACCGTGAAGCGGAAAAATCGGAATATGTTGATTCTGAACAGCAGCACCAAAAGGATATGGAAAAAGCTGCTTCGGAATCGTCCGATGCTGACACTGGCGAGACTCTGGATGCTGGGAAGTTGGTGAAGAAACTCAAGAGGCAACATCCCGGTGCTGAAATCACTGTGGTCAGAGAGGATTACAGCAAGGCAAAGAGTTATATGGAAAATCCAGAAGACTCGCATTATCACAAACTGGAGTCCTACTTCACTCTTGCAGAAGGTGAATACTTCCGCACCGGCAAGAACGGTGAAATCGAGAAGAGTTGTATCAAGATATTGATAAGGTATCCTGAGAGATACGAAGAGCATATCTACGAGGTTGCTCATGTCCGCAGCAAGGAGAAGGATGAATACAGCACATCAAAATCTCTGGATTTGAATCGCCCGATACCAGGATGTATGTTCAGCAAGGAGATGCTCACATACATTCTCTGTGAGAAATACTTGTATCATACTCCATTCCGTCAGATTGTGAAGAAGTTACGTAATCGTGGTTTGAAATTGTCCAAGAGCGTCCTCGGCGAGCATGTTCACAAAGCGATAGCTTGGATGAAGGATAAACTTCAGCCGTTCTGGAGCTCGTTGGTGCGCAAATCTTGGATATTGATGATAGACGAAACGAGAACCTTAGTGGGGTGCATGGATAAGGAAACGGAGGAGCGCAAATACAAGAATAAGTATATGTGGGGTCTTCGAGCTAACAGTGTCAATCTAGCGTGGTTCCTTTATGAGGATGGAAGTCGTGGTGCAGAGGTCATCCGTCCCTTCCTGGATGGGTTCATCGGGTTCTATACGACAGACGGATATGCGGTGTATAAGATCTTCGACAGCAAACAGGAGGCAGACGCGTCAACAAGAAATGACGAATCCAGGAAAGGTCGTCGCTCGGCTTGTATGGTCCATATAAGAAGTTATCAAAAGGATATCGTTATCAAAAGAGCGTGCTGTCAGTCAGCAATATCTT
>JBJFDE010000151.1:0-8162 GCA_051889855.1 Candidatus Cryptobacteroides sp.
TATATGATGAGGGAGACAACAGGTATCTTTATGCCAAAAAGCTGATTCTCTTCTCCGGAATTGCAAATGACACGCCTTTGAGAAGCTACCTCAGCAATAACTACAAGATGGTCAGGCACTTTTCGTTTCCTGACCATCATGCATTCACTCGCAGTGATATTTCTGAAATTAAAGATGCAGCCAAGGCTTATCCTACAGCTGTGATAATGACCACTGAGAAGGACAGTCAGAGACTACGCGACTGCAACTATATAGATAAGGACCTGAAAACCAGGTTATTCTATGTCCCAATCAAGACATCCTTCTTCAGCGAGCAAGACCGCCAGGTCTTCATCAGTCTTCTGAATGACCTGAAATAACCTCATTCTGAGCTTCCACTGAGGCTTCGTGGATTGCATTGAATACGGTTACAAGGAATTTCTCCGGAAGTCCTGCCTCACGTCCCTTGGCAACAACTTGCTCCAGCACGGCATCCCAACGGTTTGCTTGGATAATGGCTATGTTGTTGTCTCTTTTATATTCGCCAATCTGACGGCTGATCTTCATTCTGGAAGCCAGAGTATAGAGGAGGTTCTCGTCAATGATGTCGATTTTGGCACGGAGCTGGTCGATATTCTCTTTCCATGACTGGTTGTCCGAATCTGCATCCCTTACAGTAATCTTGTTATAAAGCAGGTCGCGGAGCTGTTCAGGGGTGAGCTGCTGCTTGGAGTCACTCAATGCACATGCGGGGTCACAGTGTGATTCAATCATAAGTCCCTCAAAACCAAGGTCGAGCGAGCGCTGTGAAATCTCCTGGATATAGTCACGGCTGCCTGCCATATGGCTTGGATCGACGAAGAAAGGAAGCTCAGGATACCGGCTGCGGAGTTCGATTGCAATCTGCCACTCCGGATTGTTACGGTATTTGATCTTTTCTGATGTGGAGAATCCGCGGTGGATAACTCCGAGTTTTTTAATACCTGCCCTGTTAAGACGCTCAAGGGCTCCTATCCAAAGGTCAAGGTCTGGGTTGACAGGGTTCTTCACCAGGACAGGGATGTCTGTATCTTTCAGTGCATCAGCGATTTCCTGAACAAGGAAAGGGTTGGCAGTAGTCCTTGCACCTATCCACACCAGATCGACCCCATGTTTGAGGCACTCGAAAACATGCTTCTCACTTGCAACCTCCGTTGCTATCTTGAGGCCGAATTCTCTTTTAGCTCTCTGCATCCATTTCAGGCCAGGTACACCAATGCCTTCAAAGCATCCCGGATGAGTGCGCGGCTTCCAGATTCCAGCACGGAATACATTGATTCCCAAATCTTTGAGTCCTTCAGCAGTTTTCATAACCTGTTCTTCAGACTCTGCGCTGCACGGACCGGCAATAACGCTTGGTCTCGGTTCTGTGAACATTCCCCAATCATAGAGAGGAATCAGTTCCAAATTTTTGTTCGCCATAATTGTTAAGTGTTATCGGATTATTCTTCTTATTTTGTTAGCTTCTGTCATCAGTTCCCTCAATTTATCCTCGTCAGACTCGTCAACGGCATCCCTGAAAGCTTTCATTTTCTCGATGTAGGTGTCCATGACCCTGAGAACATTGTCCCTGTTTTGGGAAAGTATAGGAATCCACATGTCCGGGCTGCTCTTTGCCAGTCGTACCGTGGAAGAGAATCCTCCCGAGGCCAGGTCGAATATATGCTTTTCGTCCTTTTCCTTGTCAAGAACAGTCAGTGCAAGGGCAAATGACGTGACGTGGGAGATATGTGAAACATAGGCAGTGTGCACATCATGATTTGAGGAATTCATGTATATAGTCCTCATATTCAATGTGTCATAGAGTTCTTCAATCTTTCTGACAGCCTTCGGAGCAGATTCCTCACTGTCACAGATTATGCACGCATGACCGTCATAAAGGCCGGGCATTGCCGCCCATGGTCCGCTGTATTCCGTACCCGCCATTGGATGGGTGGCGACATATTGCCTTCTCAAAGGATGATAACGGACTGTCCTGGTGAGGTTTTCCTTTGTGGAACATACGTCTATGACAATCTTGTCGCTGCCTTTTTCTCCGAGTCCGGAGAACATATCCAGAACCTGGGGAAGGAGTTTGACCGCCGCGCCGACCGGAATGGCGAGGATGATGATGTCGCTGAGGTCTATACATTCCTCCAGGCTTGCCACCCTGTCCACCAGACCTATTTTTTCTGCGGCAGCGGCATTTACGGGCTCAGCTTCAACTCCAAGGACAGTCTGGGCAAATCCCCTTCTTTTGAGGTCTATTGCCATCGATCCTCCAATAAGGCCGAGGCCGACGATTCCTACCGTATTTGTACTATTGCTCATAATTTGTTCAGATTCATTATTTTGCAGGCATTATTGCTGCTATTCTGTCATAAGCTTCCCTCAGGGTTTCCTGTTTGGCACAGAGGGAGATGCGGATGTAGTCTTCGCCATTTTTCCCGAATATGAATCCCGGGGTTATGAATACTCCGGCTTCGTAGAGGATTTTGTCGGATAGGATTTCTCCGATAGATTTCTCGACTTCGCCCTTCGGGCCTCGCTCGAAATGACATCCCCCATTCCGCTCGACTGACGTTTCTTTGTCATTTCGAGCGACCGACGGGAGTCGAGAAATCTTCCCCCACAGGAAAAGCCCCGCACTGTCGTGGTCATATTCCGCCCCGACAAGATCGAAAATCCTCCCGGCCAATTCACGTCTGCGACGATATTCCGCATTAAGATCGGCGAACCATTCAGGCCCCTGTGCAAGAGCCTCTATAGCAGCCATTTGCATAGCCTTGAACATACCCGAATCCATCTGGCTCTTCACTTTGAGAATCTGCGAAATCACATCCGGTGCAGCAGCGACCATTCCGATTCGCCATCCGGCCATATTGTGAGCCTTGCTCAATGAATTCAGTTCCAGGCAGCAATCCATGGCGCCCGGCACAGCGAGTATGGAAAGAGGATTGTCATTGAGAATGAAACTATATGGATTGTCATTGCATATCATGATACCATGTCTGCGTCCGAAATCCACAAGTCTGGCATAGAGCTGCTCGGTCGCAGGAGCGCCAGTCGGCATGTTAGGATAGTTGGTCCACATGATTTTCACTCCTTCCAAGTCCATTTTTTCAAGAGCATCAAAATCTGGCTGCCACCCGTGCTCTGCCTTTAGATCATAGGTAATTATCTCAGCCTCAACAAGTTTAGATGCAGATGAATAAGTCGGATAGCCGGGATCAGGAACAAGCACCTTGTCTCCTTTATTCAGGAATGCCAGGCTGATGAGCAAGATTCCTTCTTTGGAGCCGACAAGAGGCTGGATTTCAGTATTCGGGTTCAGGTCAACTTTATACCATTTCTTGTACCACTGGGCAAAGGCCTGCCTGAGTTGAGGGAGTCCGACATAGCTCTGATAGCCATGGCTTGAGGGCTGCCCTGCACATTCGCACAAGGCATCAATCGCCTCCCGGGGAGGCATACCGTCAGGTGAACCGATTCCAAGATTGATGACAGGTGCAACGCCTTGCTCTGCTCTTGCAGAGTTCATGGATGCAATCTCTTTGAGTTTGCGTGAAAAATAATATTCTTGAACGCTTTCCGTTCTTTTTGCAGGATGTATGATCATTTGTTTTGTTTTTCAGATATCTCGACTTCGCTCGATATGACATTATATTAAATAGAAGCTACATATTCTCCGAGGATATTGAGGTCCTCCATCAGAGGCCTTACAGCTGCAATTGCCTGAGTATAACGCTGATAGTCTTCAAATTTGATATCTACATAGAAAAAATACTGCCATTCGTGCCCCGGTATCGGAAGGGACTGGATCCTTGTCAGATTCATTCCGTAGAATGAAAGGATGGTCAGTACATGGGCAAGCGATCCGGCCGTATGGGGAAGGGTGAAACAAATTGAGGCTTTATTCACTTCGGACTTGTCCACGCTCATACTGTCGTCCAGAATGAGAAAACGGGTGAAATTCTGTTTGTAGGTTTCAATGCTTTCTGCCAGCATTTCAAGTCCATAAAGTTCTGCGGCAAGGGTAGATGCCACGGCTCCGATGCCCATCAGCCCCTCATTGGCAATCTGTGCTGCACTTTTCGCTGTATCTTCACTTTCAACCAATCTGATCCAAGGATAGTCCTTGAAAAACTCACGGGTCTGGTTGATAGCCATATAATGGGTCCTTACTTCCTTGATATCCTGAATATTCTGCCCTGGTATCGCCATGAGATTTTGCTGGATACGCAGGAAAATCTCCCCCTTTATCTTCCGGTCATATTTACGAAGGAGCTCAAAATTGGGAAGCAATCCTCCGGAAACCGTGTTCTCAATGGCCATCACTGCTGCGTCCGCGCTGCCCTGGTCCATGCTGGTGTACAGGCCTTCAAAGGTATCGCATTCCACAATCTGAGGATTATCCAGACCATTACGACCATAGAAAAGCCTCGCTGCCTGCTCGTGAAAGCACCCTTTGACTCCCTGAATAGCAATGTTTTTCATGTTATTTTTCTGTCTATTGTCAATGTTCATTTGGGAAACAAAAAAGGCTGTCCGAAACCGGACAGCCCAATATACTATGTTATATTGTTCGATACATAACGTCCGGTCCATCATCTTTGCTGATAATAGAAGTAATAATAACCGTAAACGTTAAATCGATAAGTTCCCATAACTGTCGTTATTATTGCCCCCATCTGAGGGAAGCGGGTACAAATATAACAATATTTCTGAAAATTACACTGTCATGATGTCTTTTTCTTTTGCAGAAACGAGTTCATCAACCTTCTTGGTGAATGCATCAGTCTCTTTCTGGACATTCTGCTCATACTCTTTCTGCATATCTTCAGGCATACCGTCCTTCTGAGCTTTCTTCAAAAGGTCGATGGCATCCCTGCGGGCATTTCTGACAACCACTTTTGCGCTTTCTCCTGCTGCTTTGGCTTTCTTGATGAGATCTTTACGACGCTCTTCAGTAAGAGGCGGTATGTTGCAACGGATTGACTCACCGTTGTTCTGAGGTGTGAGGCCTATGTTGGCATCCATGATAGCTTTCTCAATGACCGGAATCATTTTCTTCTCCCATGGCTGAATCATGATAGTCTTAGCATCAGGAGTAGTAACGGAAGCTACCTGTGAAACAGGTGTCGGAGTGCCATAATAATCTACATGTACACCATTAAGAATCAAAGGCTTTCGATGAGGATTAGCCTTCCATTTGATAAGTTCTTGATATACAAGTCTTTCCATATATCTTCTACACTTTTATTGACGAATAAATATCTGTTCGGCACACTTTTTCTGACGAATAACGAGCATAACCTCACACTTTTTCTGACGAATAACGGTGCAAATATACGAACTTATTTTGAATTATCCAAGAAAAAGGGCAAGAAATTTCACTTTTCCCCGCTCAGTTTCTCCACTATCAGTCGGGCGGCATTATCGGGGGCGACTGATGTGCCAAGACGACGGGATACCTCTTCGTAGCCACGGAGCATGACCTCGCGGGCGGGAGAGCCGGGGAGGATGGAGTCGAGTTCGTGGCGGATGTTATCCACCGTGAAGGTGTCGGCAACGAGTTCGCGCACCACCTCGGCATCGGCAATGAGATTGACCAAGGAGATATACTTCACCTTGAGCAACAGGCGACGGAGGATGGCGACGAGATGGGGGAAGATCATGCGATAGCACACCACCTGGGGCACGCGGAAGAGACAGGTCTCGAGAGTGGCAGTGCCGCTCGTCACCAATGCCGCCACGGCATGACTGAGCAAGGGATAGGTCTTGCCATATACAATGCGCACGTCGGAGCCTTGGAGGAAGCGGTCGTAATAGTCGGTGGGCACGCCCGGGGCTCCCGCGAGCACCATCTGATAGCGGTCGGACAGATGGCGCGTGGCCTCAATCATCGAGGGCAGATTATCCTTTATCTCCTGAAGGCGACTGCCTGCAAGAAGGGCGATAATGGGTTTGCCGTTGTCGTTGGGAATATCCAGTTTGCCGTCGTAGGAGGCGCGAAACTGGCGCACCTCGTCGGCAGTGGGATTGCCCACATAGTGTATGGGATAATTGTGCTTTCCCTCGTAGAAGGGCACCTCGAAGGGAAGGATGGAATACATCTCGGAGATGTCGCGCTTGATGGCCTTGATGCGGTGTTCCTTCCATGCCCATATCTTGGGGGAGATATAATAGTAAAGGGGAATGGATGTGTGCTCCTTGATATACTTTGCCACCTTGAGATTGAATCCGGGATAATCCACGAGTATCACCACGTCGGGATTCCACTCCACGATGTCCTCGCGGCAGCGCTTCATGTTCTTGAGTATGGTGTTGAGATGGAGCAACACGGGGATGAAACCCATATAGGCGAGTTCGCGATAATGCTTGAGTCGCACTCCACGATTGCCCGCAGCCTCGCTCATCATGTCGCCACCGAAGAAGCGGAACTGCGCCTCGGTGTCGCGACTGATGATTGACGACATGAGATGAGAGGCATGCAGGTCGCCACTCGCCTCCCCTACGATGAGATAGTATTTCATTCGGTGAGATATCCTAATTGTTCAATCATTTCGTATGCTGTGACATCCATGCGTGTGGGAGTGATGGCGGCATATCCGTGGGTGAGTGCCCAGTTGTCGGTGTCCTCGGCATCGGGTTCCTGGTTGACGTATTCGCCCACCATCCAATAGTAGTCGTAATCATGTGGATGATGGCATTTCACGACTTCCTTCTCCCAGTCGCCGATAGCCATGCGACATATCTTCACTCCCTTCACTCCGTCGGGCACGACGGGGAAATTGACATTGAGACAGACGCCACGTGGAAGTCCGTTGTCGAGCACCTTGCGTGTAATATCTTTTACCAATTGCGTCATAGGCGCAAAGTCGGCATCGTCGCGATGGTCGCAGAGCGAGAAGGCCACAGAGGGGATAAACTTCATGCAGCCTTCCATCGTCACTCCCATAGTGCCGGAGTAATGGGTGTTGACCGAGGCATTGTCGCCGTGGTTGATACCACCGATGACCATATCGGGAGTGCGGCCGCCGCATAGTTGGCTGAGCGCTATCTTCACACAATCCACCGGTGTGCCGCTGCACGACCACACCTCATATCCCTCACCCTTGCGACGGAGTTTGAGACGAAGAGGGGTGGCTGCCGAGAAGGCACACGAGAATCCGCTGCGGGCAGATTCGGGGGCACAGACAAGCAGATAAGCCATGCCCGAGAGCATTTCGATGAGACTGCGCAAACCCTTGGAATGGTAGCCGTCATCATTCGAAATTAGTATTAAAGGTTTCTTATTTTCCATAAAAAAGTATTTTTTCGGGTGCAAAATTACGAAAAAACCTTCAATTCTCGCCGTTTTTTCATATAAATTATGTACCTTTGCACCATATTTTAATAACTTTGGAACAAAAAATGGGAAAAATCATCGCATTAGCAAACCAAAAGGGTGGCGTGGGCAAGACCACAACAACCATCAACTTAGCGGCCTCACTCGCCACACTTGAGAAGTCGGTGCTCGTAGTGGATGCCGACCCGCAGGCCAACGCGTCGAGCGGACTGGGAGTGGACATCAAGGAGGTGGACTGCTCGCTATATGAGTGTATCATCGACCATGCCGACGTGAGGGACGCAATATACACTACCGACATCGACGGTCTCGACATCATCCCCAGCCATATCGACTTGGTGGGTGCCGAGATTGAAATGCTCAACATCAACAACCGCGAGAAGGTTATCAAGAACTTGCTCGACCCCATCAAGGCCGAATACGACTACATCCTCATCGACTGCAGCCCGTCGCTCGGACTCATCACGGTGAACTCGCTCACTGCCGCCGACTCGGTCATAATACCAGTGCAGTGCGAGTATTTCGCCCTTGAGGGTATCAGCAAACTGCTCAACACCATCAAGATTATCAAGAGCAAACTAAATCCGAAACTGGAGATTGAGGGATTCCTGCTCACCATGTACGACTCGCGCCTGAGACTGGCCAACCAGATATACGACGAGGTGAAGAGACACTTCCAGGAACTGGTGTTCAAGACGGTGATACAGCGCAACGTGAAACTCAGTGAGAGCCCGAGCCACGGATTGCCGGTAATCCTATATGACGCCGACTCCACCGGTAGCAAGAACCACTTGGCATTGGCGAAGGAAATCAT
>JBJFDE010000152.1:0-8161 GCA_051889855.1 Candidatus Cryptobacteroides sp.
CTCCATCTACACATGGCTTACCATCAACATAACTTAGCCAAACGATGAGTCAGTCCTGCAGATTTTCGGCAGAGCCTTGCTTTACGGAATGATTGCCCTCGGCATACCTTATATAATATCAGGAATGTATTTCGCCATCATCGACAAGAACAATACAATCCGTCTGATGAGCTATGACAATGTGGTGACTGACGAGCCGATGAAACCGGACACCCAGAAAATAACCTTGTTTGACAACAACGGATCTCTTAAACTGTCTCTCAGCCCTGACAATCTCTACTATATCGAGTCAGATGACAATTACATCAAGGTATGGTACACCGACAGCAAAGGCGAATTGAAACAGTACATGCTACGGTGCAGGCTCAAGACCGTTGAAGAGAGTTTCAGGGGAAGTGCCCTTGTCAGGTGCAACCGCAAATATATAGTGAACATCCGAAAGGTCAAGGTATTGCGCAAAGAAAGCGACGGATATGTGCTTGATCTTGACAATGAAGCAATACCGCCGCTTCCTGTTACGAAAACTTATACGGATACCGTGCTGAGCCACTTTACCGGAGAGTCTCCATTGCTCGAGCCAACGGAATTCTGATTATTCAGCTGCTTTTAGCCTTTCAGCATTCTCAGCTACCTGAAGCTGGTCAAGTACATCTTGAATGTCACCGTCCATGAAAACCGGCAGGTTGTACATGGTGTAATTGATACGGTGGTCGGTCACGCGGGACTGAGGATAGTTGTAGGTACGGATTTTAGCTGAACGGTCTCCTGTTGACACCATGGTCTTTCTCTTTGCGGAAATCTCGTTCAGATATTTCTCATATTCCATATTGTACAGACGGGTCCTGAGCTCTGCGAGGGCTTTGTCAAAGTTCTTGAGCTGGGACTTCTCATCCTGGCACTGAACCACGATGCCTGAAGGAATATGGGTGAGTCGGATTGCTGAATAAGTGGTGTTGACAGACTGTCCGCCAGGGCCTGAGGAGCAGAATGTATCCTTTCGGATATCATTCATATTCAGTTCAATGTCGAACTCGTCAGCTTCAGGAAGAACGGCAACAGATGCAGCTGAAGTATGCACCCTGCCCTGAGTCTCCGTCTGAGGGACACGCTGTACGCGGTGGACTCCGGACTCATATTTGAGGACTCCGTAAACCCCGTCGCCGATGACCTTGAGGATAATCTCCTTGAATCCGCCGGCAGCGCCTTCCGACTGGCTGGTGATTTCAAATTTCCAGCCTCTGCGCTCGAAATATTTGGTGTACATACGGAAAAGGTCACCAGCAAAGATTGCAGCCTCGTCTCCGCCAGAGCCTCCGCGGATTTCCATGATGGCGTTCTTGCTGTCCTGAGGGTCCGCCGGAATGAGCAGGAGCTTGATTTCCTGTTCCATTTCAGGAAGTTTAGGCTCTATCTCAGCAATTTCCTCCTTTGCCATTTCCCTCAGGTCCTCGTCCTTCTCGGTTGCAAGGATTTCTTTCGCCATCTCGTAATCATCCACCATTTTCTTGTATTCGTTACCCGCCTTTATGATAGGTGAAAGTTCCTTGTATTCCTTGTTGAGCTGAACGAATTTCTTCATATCCGAAATGACATCCGGATCTGAAAGCTGAGCCTGAAGTGACTCATATTTTTCCTGAAGGCCCAAAACCTTCTCCAAAAGTGAATTTTCTGCCATATATTGTTTCTATTTTTTCATACTAAGAGCCGGAAACTCCCTTACGAGTCAAAGTCTGGGGTCCAGCAAAAATCAGAGCCTGCAAATTTACTAAAAAAGATTGAATTACAGGCAAATTCATTTCTCGCTTTCCATTATATGCCGGATTGCAGCCTGGGCACATACACATCCGAACACTGCCGGAATGTAGGAAATCGTCCCCACCTGGGATTTCTTGTTCCTGTCCTCACAAGGCACTATTGAATCCTTGTCCGGAAGTTCCTCAGAGAAAACGACCTTGAAACCTTTGCTTATTCCCATGTGTCTGAGACGTTTGCGCACGATGTAAGCCAAAGGGCAATTATACGATTTCGACACATCTGCGAGTCTGACCTTGGTGGCATCGAATTTGGCACCGGCCCCCATCGATGATACAAGCGGAATCCTATTGTCCATGCAATATTTGATGAGGGAGAGTTTGGGAGACAGTGTGTCGATTGCATCTACAAGAAAGTCTATTTTCCGGCCTCCAAGAAGCTCATCGGCTTTGTCAGGCTCGAAATAGTCCTGAATGATTGTAAGGTCAAGCTCGGGATTGATGTCTTTGAGGCGCTCTGACAGTACCTCGCATTTTGGCCTGCCGATAGTGGAATCCAGAGCCAGAAGCTGACGGTTCTTGTTCGATTCGGCAACATCATCGCTGTCAAGTATTATAAGATGGCCGATTCCTGCACGGACAATCATCTCTGCCGCATAGCCGCCCACTCCCCCGACTCCGATTACAGCCACGGTAGAGCTGGCAAACTTTCCAAGCATATCGTCCCCGACAAGCATCCTCGAGCGTTCCTGCCAAGGTTTTGGATTAAAGGTCATAACTTAATGTAAATCTGTTTCTTATATAATGGATATCCTACAAGCCAAACGGCCCCGACAAGAAGGAGCGAGTAAATCAGCGAGCCGAACGGTTCTCCGAAAACCGGAGCGAGGCAGTCCACGAAAAACAGCTTCCGGATGGACATCATCCCGTGGGAGGACTCAACGCTGATGCCGAGCAGGACTGAAAAAACCCATGCAACGCAGTAGAGGAAAAGCGGGTTTGAACCGAATGAACGGAAGAAACCTGTCCGGGACTGTTTGCCGCGAATGTCTATTATCCACATAAGCAGTGCAAGACTGAGGCTGGCATAGCCGCACGATACCAGGGTATAGCTCGGACTCCAGATCTTCTTGTTAATCGGAAGGCCATACTGGAGCAAATAACCAGATATCAGGCATAAAGCTCCGACGATGAATATTCTCGAAAGTGTCTGGTAACGGTCCGAGCAGGATTCTTTGATAATGCGCCCTACATAAGCACCGAGGATGAAATGCGAAATCTTTGGCAAGATACTCACAAGTCCTTCGGGATCAAAAGCCATTCTGCCGCCTTCAGGAAGCGTCTGGGTGTACATGTGCGACTCTCCGAGAATTGCCCTGTCTATTACAGCTATTATATTGTCCGGACTTATCTCATAACCGTTTCCAAGCAGAAGCAAAGCCCCATAACCGGCCAGGATTGTCAGACTGACGGGAATCATCCACCTGAATCTGCACACAAGCAGCACTGCCGAACCGAGCAGATATGACAACGCCAAAGCCTGGAGCACTCCCATGATCCTGAGTGAGGACCAGTCCGCAATATTGCCGCCAACCAGTCTTGAGAACAACTGGAGCAAAAGTCCCACCGCAAATATCATGACGCTCCTTTTTGCCACGTGGAGCAAGACAGGACGAAGTCCCTGGTCAAGTCTTTTCGAAAGGGAAAAGTAAGCTGACACTCCCATGATGAACAGAAAGAACGGGAATACCAGGTCGGTAGGAGTAAGTCCGTTCCATTCTGCATGTTTCAGAGGTGCATATTGAACGCCCCATGATGCCGGATTATTCACCAGAATCATCCCGGCAATGGTGATGCCCCTGAGGACATCCAATGACATTATCCGTTTCATAAGTCTGTTTATAAGCCTTTGGCCTTCGCCTCATCCCATATTTCATCCATCTGTGCAAGTGTCATGTCCCTGAGGTCGCGTCCCTGACGAATGGTGTGTTCTTCAAGATAGGTGAAACGGCGTTTGAATTTTGCACATGTGCGTTCAAGAGCGGTATCCGGATTGAGGCCATAAAGTCTTGCTGCATTTACAGTTGCAAAAAGGAAATCTCCGAGTTCCTCCTCAGCGCGGTTCTTGGCCTGAGCCGCTTCCTCCGGAGTTGATGCCTGCTCCATTGCGTCCAGTTCCGCCTGATACTCTCCCATTTCTTCCTTCACTTTGTCCCAGACCTGTTCCTTTTTCTCCCAGTCGAAACCGACTCCCCTTGCCTTGTCCTGCATACGATAGGCTTTCAAAAGGGGAGGAAGGGTGTCTGGAACACCTGAAAGCACACGTTTATTTCCGTCTTTTTCCTTGGTTTTGAGCATTTCCCACTGTTTGACAACTTCCTCGGCAGAGCCCACCTGAGAAGATGAAAAGACATGAGGGTGGCGGTATATCAGCTTATCGGACAGGAAGTTGATTACATCCACGATGTCATATTCCTGTTTTTCTTCCCCTATCTTGGCATAGAACAGCACATGAAGAAGTACATCTCCGAGTTCCTTGGAGATTTCATGACCATCCGCCTTTAGAATAGCATCACTGAGTTCGTAGCACTCCTCGATGGTCTGAGGGCGAAGTGATTCATTTGTCTGTTTGCGGTCCCATGGGCATTTAACCCTGAGTTCGTCGAGTATGTCGAGGATTCTTCCGAATGCCTCAAGTTTTTCCTGTCTTGTATGCATGGTTTATTTATTCTTTGCGGCCCGGCGGCGAAGGGTAAGTTCCCTCTGGAATTCGCGGGCGTTTTTCATGTGTTCCGAATATGTGACGGCAAAGCGGTGGGTGCCATCGAAGGATGGTGACGCGCAGAAGTAGATGTATCCGTGACTGTCAGGATTGAGAACGGCATCGATGCATGCCTTCGGCGGTACATTGATCGGAGCCGGAGGTAGTCCGGCATATTTATATGTGTTGTATGGCGAATCGATGGTCAGGTGCTTGCGCAGAACCCTGTCCAGAGTGTAATCATAGCAGAAACATACTGTAGGGTCTGCCTGGAGCTTCATGCCTTTGTGGTAACGGTTCAGATATACTCCGGCAATTTTCGGATATTCAAATGTCTTAAGGGTTTCTCCGCTGACAATCGATGCCAGGATTGACACCTGCATGGGTGTAAGTTTCTGTTTTGCAGCCTTTTGAAGTCTGTCTTGAGTCCAGAAAGCATCATATTCCTTTTTGAAACGGTCGAAAATCTGGGAAACGGATGCCGTCCAGTACATCTGGTAGGTGTCCGGCAGGATGAGGGCGAATACATTTTCAGGAGTGAAGCCGTAAGAGGCAAGAAAAGACGAATCATTAAGGGCGGCGGCCACACTGGCTGAATCCACCATCATCTGGTTCGATATTTTCCTTGCAATCACCCCTTTGTTTCTCATTGTTCCCGAAAGTGTGAGATTCTGGGGAGTCTGCCATCCGAATGCCAGCATTCTTGCCACGTATATGCTTGTGAATCCCGGCTCTATGACATATCTTCCGCATTTGAGCACTTCCGGGACGTTCATTTTACTGAACATTCTCTCAAGGCTCGGCCTCCTGATGAGCCCTGCCCCTGATGACAAAGAGTCAAGTACAGCATCAGCATCCATGCCCTCGGGCACATAGAGCACATAGTCAGACGAGAAGTTCGGACTTTTATTGTCAATGTACCAGATTCCGCCAAGTGTTCCGACAACAGCGGCAGACACCACTGCGACTGTCAGGAGAATGGTCAATATCTTGCGTTTGGTTTTCTTCTTCATCACTTTCTGAGTTTGAGGACATCACCTTCACGAAGAGGAGTGTTCTTGTCCAATGAGTTGAGTTTTACAATGGATGACAGACGTACTGCATACCTCTGGGCGATATCCCTGAGGTTCTCCCCACCCTCGCATACATATTTGTCAAGTCCGCTGCGTGTCTGTTTTTTCTTGGCCTGAAGATAGACCACTGTACCTGGAGCTAACGGTTCCGAATGACTCAAATCATTGAATTTCAATAATTCCTTAGTGAAAAGATTATGTTGTTTTGCAATGGACTCGTATGTCTCACCTTCCATTGAATAAATGAAAGGCACTCCGTTCTGCGAGTAGATTTTTCTGGTAAGCTGTAATCTGAAGACCTCCTGCTTTTCCTTGTCCAAAGGCTGAGCCTGTTCCATCTGATGTGGTGATTCAGGGATGGTCTGTACGTTTTTCCTGCGTTTCTTCGAAGCCTTTGTATGCTTTGAGGATTTCTTTTCCCCGGAGCTTTTCTTTTCCACGGTCTTCTTGTCCTTCTCTGCAGAAGAGGCTGCCTCTGAACTTGTCTCATCAGGAACAACAACTGCAGCATCGGCAGACATTGTATCGTACTTATATAACTGATAATCCTCTATCAGCTTGATAAGTTTCTGAGGATAAGCGGGATCCGTGGCATAGCCGGCTTTCTTGAGTCCGTAAGCCCAGCCCTTGTAATCGGTAGTTTTCAGGTCGAAAAGGAATTTATATCTGTCGCGATAGCGAAGAAAATCGGAATGGTCGCGAAAAGACTCATCCGCACTTTTATATTTCCGGAAGCACTCCCCTTTTCGGTCATCATCATAGTACATTTTGCCGCCTTCCCATGTATTATGACATTTTATTCCGAAATGGTTGTTACCTTTTGCGGCAAGTGGAGATTCACCATTACGTGACTCCAGCATACCTTGGGCAAGAGTGATGCTGGCAGGCACGCCGCTACGGTACATTTCACTCACAGCCATGTCAGCATATTGGGCGATATATTTCCTCTGAGGAGAGTCCGGTGCCGCAATCAATGGAAGGACTGTCATCAATGATGCTGTCAAAAAACAAATCCAATTTTTCATTTTCGTCAATTCACAAAGCACAAATATAACTAATTTACCTGAAAGCTGAAGCAACTATCTTTTCAGTTCCAATTCAATGCGGTCACCATCGTGGGCAAGGGCAGCATTGGGAAAGATGCTGCGAATCTGGTCCAGGTAGAAGGCAACATCCTGAAAACGGGAAGAATAATGTCCGACAAGCAATCGTCCGACACCAGCAGCGTATGCACATTCAGCCGCCTGCAGCGTTGTGGAATGGAATGTCTTTTCGGCCATTTCAGCCATCTCGGAAGGAAAAGTTGCTTCATGGTAAAGAAGGTCAACACCTCTCACCCATTCTGAAAGTTCCGGAAAAGGAGCGGTGTCACTGCAATATGCATAGCTGCGCGGAGAGAAAGGCAGATAAGCCGCCTGTTCGTTTTTGATGACCAGAGGCTCGTCAGTACCGGAGCAAGGCACGAAACCGTTCGCAACTGAAGGCTCAGTATCCGGCCCGGCCGGTCGCACGATATCCTCTCCCCTTTTCAATGCACCGATTTCACCGAGGGTGAGGTGATACTGGGAAATTGCTTCTTTCCTTACGTTCAAAGGCGGAGTTTTCTCCCTGAAAATGAATCCGAAAGTATCTATCCTGTGCCTGAGCGGAAAAGAAAGGACTTCCATCACCTTATTTTCATAGACAAGTTGCGGTTCCTTCATTTCCAGAGGCACAAAATTGATTTCGAACTTGATTCCCTCCCCGAAATAAGACATGAAGAATTTCAGGACAGGACCCAGGGCCCTCGGGCCGTAAATCGACAGGCCGGCGCTGCGTCCGAGCATACCCATGGTGGAAAGCAGTCCGAAAATGCCGAAAATATGGTCACCATGGATGTGGGATATACAGATGTGTTCAATCTTCAGGAATGATATTCCCGCCTTGCGCATACGCATCTGAGTTCCCTCACCACAGTCAATCAAGAACAAGCGCCCATGTACGTCAAGTACCTGGGCGCTGGGATATCTTTCTGTAGTAGGCAAGGCCGAAGCCGTGCCCAAAACATTAAGAGTAAAGTTCATAAGGATTATTCACCTTTTTCAAGCTGGCTCTTGAGAGCTGCGAGAGCGTCGATGTCACCAAGGGTAGTCTTCTCAATGTTTGAGTTGATCTTCTTCACAGCTTTCTTGGTGTTGTCAACCTCAGCTGCAACTTTCTCAGCTTTAGCCTCTGCATAAGTCTTCACATGAGAAAGAGTGATCTTCTTGGCGCTGCGTTTGAGCTCTACAACCTTGAATGCAAGAGTCTCACCTGCAACCGGCATTGAACCGTCCTCTTTAACGAGCTCCTTGCTGAAGCAGAATGCATCAACGTCGCCCTCAATCTCGATAACGGCACCCTTGTCGTTTACAGAAGCAATCTTAGCCTCAACTACAGTACCAACGCTGTATTTAGCCTCAATCTCATCCCATGGGTTAGGAAGGAGCTGTTTGTGTCCGAGGCTGAGCTTGTGGTTCTCCTCATCGAAGTCAAGGATAACAACCTCGATCTTGTCACCTGCAGCAACAAGCTCTGAAGGATGTTTGATCTTGTTC
>JBJFDE010000153.1:0-8098 GCA_051889855.1 Candidatus Cryptobacteroides sp.
TTTCTCTGCTCTGTGTTTGATGATGAAACTTCCGAATCCGCGGAGATAGACAGGATTGCCCTTGCTGAGGGAATCTTTTACACACTCCATGAATTCTTCCACTACACGAAGAACAGTAGTCTTCTCAATGCCTGTAGCTTTTGCTACTTCATTAACTATTTCTGCCTTTGTCATAATTATTAATTTTTATCAAAACCTATTGTCGATATATCTTTGCAAAATTATGATGAATTTTTCAATAAACCAACAAAAATCAATAATTTTGCATACTTTCTCATTATGAGACAGCATTTTTACTCCTTGTCATGCAATGGCATGGAGATTGACTATATATGCGCTCGCAGTTCGGAGGCCCATTAGTCTGACAAATTGGCAGAACGGGATGACTGACTCCGGCGCAAATGGACATTTTTAAATACATTATTATATATGAAAGACATGTTGAATGACATTTTGTCTCCATCTGGGGCTGAAGTGAGCATAATCCCTGTTATGCAGGGTGATGCAATGATGAAAGTGGACGAGACTCAGCTTCCGGAAACATTGCCGATTCTTGCGTTGAGAAACGCTGTACTTTTCCCGGGTGCTGTCTATCCCATCACCATTGGCAGGGAAAAATCCATCCGGCTTATTGAAGATGCAGAGAAAAACAATAGTTTCATAGGCGCAGTTCCGCAGAACGACCTTAGCGTAGAGGAACCACGCAGGGAGGATTTGTATAACTATGGAACCGTAGCAAAAATCATCAAGACTCTTGAAATGCCGGACGGTACCCTGACAGCAATACTCCAGGGTTTCAAGAGGTTTTCCCTTGATAACATCGTAGGTTATGAACCATATATGATCGGAACTGTCAGATATCTTTCCGACAATTCCCCTGAGAATGACATCAAGACCAAGATGATTGCCGAGTCGCTCAGAGAAAAGGCAGCTGCCATCATCCGTTTTTCTTCATTCGTTCCTCGTGAGGCTGCATCTGCGCTCAAGAGCATAGACAGCTTTGAATTCCTTGTAAACTTCGTCGCCACAACCATCGAGGTGGAAAATTTCATGGACAAGGTTGAGCTCCTGCAATATGGGGACCTTCGAACAAGGGCTATGAAGCTTCTCAAAGTGCTTGATACTCAGCTGGAACTCCAGAAAATCAAACAGGAAATCAACCAGAAAGTAAAGACGGAGATTGACCAGCAGCAGAGGGAATATTATCTGAACAACCAGCTCAAGACCATCCAGGAAGAACTTGGCATGGATGATATGGAGGAATTTGCAGCCCTGCGTGCGCGTGCAGAAGAAAAACTGTGGCCTGCCAGCGTTCAGGAAATCTTTGAAAAAGAAATGGCAAAGCTGGAAAGGTACAACCCGAGCTCACCGGACTACAGCATACAGTACAATTATATCCAGTTCATGCTCGACCTTCCGTGGGGTGAGGAATCGGAGGACAATCTCAACCTCAAGCATGCCCAGAAGGTGCTGGACGAAGACCATTACGGACTTGACAAGGTCAAGGAGAGGATAATTGAATATCTTGCCGTGCTCAAGCTCAAGGGTAATATGAAATCTCCTATTCTTTGCCTGTACGGCCCTCCGGGAGTCGGCAAGACGAGTCTCGGAAAGTCAATCGCAAGGGCTTTGGGAAGAAAATATGTGAGAATTGCCCTGGGAGGTGTCCATGACGAGTCTGAAATCAGGGGACACAGGAAAACCTATGTCGGAGCTCTTCCGGGAAGGATATTGAACGGAATCAACCGTGCCGGCACATCCAATCCTGTGATTGTGCTGGATGAGGTGGATAAACTGAGCAGCGACTTCAAGGGCGATCCGTCTTCAGCCCTGCTTGAAGTGCTTGATCCTGAACAGAATACTACATTTCACGACAATTATCTTGACATTGACTACGATTTGTCGGATGTACTGTTCATCACTACGGCCAACAATACCGACACCATCCAGCATGCATTGAAAGACCGTATGGAGATGATCAATGTTTCCGGATACCTAGCTGAGGAAAAATATGAGATAGCCAAGCATTATCTTGTGCCTAAGCAGATTCAGGAACATGGCCTGGAAAAATCGCAGCTTAAATTCGACAAGGCGGCACTTACCGCCATTATCGACGAATATACCCACGAATCAGGTGTCAGGGGGCTGGAGAAACAGATAGCCAAGGTGGCAAGGGTTACGGCAAAGAAGATTGCCCTCGAAGAAGAAATCCCTGCCGTAATCAGGAAGGAGCATCTGAAAGAGTATCTTGGCCTGCCGGTTCATGCCCAGGACAAACAGAAGGGCAACGAGGCTCCTGGCGTGGTCACCGGTCTGGCATGGACGTCGATGGGAGGTGAAATCCTCTTTATCGAGAGTTCGGTGAGCAAGGGCAAGGGCGTTCTGACAATGACCGGAAATCTGGGTGATGTCATGAAAGAGTCGGCGACGATTGCCTACCAATATATCAAGGCCCATCCGGAATTGACCGGAATGTCTTATGATGATTTCATCGCAAAGGACATCCATGTCCATGTTCCGGAGGGTGCTGTTCCGAAGGATGGACCATCTGCCGGCATAACCATGGTCAGCTCGATGGTGTCCGCCTTCCGCAATCAGGCGGTCAGGAGCGGAATCGCCATGACAGGAGAGATGACCCTCAGGGGAAGGGTTCTGCCTGTGGGTGGAATCAAGGAAAAGATACTGGCAGCAAAGAGGGCCGGTGTGAATACCATCCTTATTTCTGAAGAAAACAGAAAAGATATTGAGGACATTAAGGAAATATACGTAAAAGGTCTTACATTTGTGTACGTGAAAACAATACAGGATGTAATCGATTACATTTTCTAAAATGGACGTTAAAATAGAACAAAGCTGGAAGAACGCACTGGCGGGCGAATTTGAGAAACCATATTTCGCATCGCTGGTGCGTTTCCTGCATCAGGAAAGGGCTGACGGACACAGAGTTTACCCTCCCGGCAGCATGATTTTCAAGGCATTCGAACTGACTCCCGTTCAGAATGTCAAGGTTGTCATTCTCGGTCAGGACCCATACCATGGACCTGGTCAGGCAATGGGACTTTCCTTCTCTGTTCCGGACAATGTGCCTGCACCTCCTTCCCTTAAGAATATTTTCAGGGAAATAGAGACTGACCTCGGGGTGAAGATGATCGGCTATCCCAATCTGGAAAAATGGGCGCGTCAGGGCGTACTGTTGCTGAATGCCGTACTGACAGTCCGTTCAGGTGAGGCCGCGTCGCACAGCCGTATCGGATGGCAGGAGTTTACTGATGCTGTAATCAAGTATATATCAGATAATTGCAATGGTGTGGTTTTCTTGCTTTGGGGTAATTTCGCACGCACAAAACGTGAACTCATAGACACATCACGCCATTATGTGCTTGAGGCCGCTCACCCTTCTCCTCTGGCAAGGGGGGCATTCTTCGGTTGCAGGCATTTTTCCAGGACGAACAGTCTGCTTGAGGCTCAGGGCAAGACACCGATTGACTGGAGGCTATGAGTCATATCAATCTTTGAATTAATTGGAAATGAACAGGATAGCATTGTTTCCCGGATCCTTCGATCCGTTTACAGCCGGACATCTGAATATTCTCAAACGTGCTTTGACCATGTTTGATGAAGTTGTGGTGGCAGTCGGCATCAATCAGGATAAAAGGGGATTCTTTCCCAATGAAAAGCGCATCGACATTATCCGACAGGCAACTGCCGGGCTTAATGGTGTGAGAATCATCCAATATGACAATCTCACCATTGACACCTGCCGTGAACTGGGAATCCGCCACATTGTGCGTGGAGTCAGGAATATGATTGATTTTGAGACAGAAAGGTCCATTGCAGATGCCAACAGAAGACTTGCTCCCGATATCGAAACCATCATAATTCCTACAGCGCAGGAGTTTGCCCATATTTCTTCCACTGCCGTCCGTGACATTCTCAGGCATGGGGGTGATACCTCGCTTTTCGTTCCGGAGGGGGTTGAATTATGATCCCGTTCAAGGAAAAGTTTCTGACACTAGTCCTGTTTATTGCTTGTTCCTTCCTTTCTGCACCGCTGCTTTCTGCCGCTACAGACGGGAACATGGCACAGCAGGATTCGTCCAGATTCGCAGCACTTGAAGCCAAACTGGAGGAGTACTGCAAGGCCCTGGAACATGAGCCTGTTGCCGTTCAGATAAATGAATGTGACTTCTTGATTCAGAGCTGCACGGAACCATCTGTAAGACAGTATGTTGCACTGTCGCTTTATAATCACTGGAGGAGCTCACGGCTGATGGGTGCCGAGTCTGTGGCAATCCATATTCTGGATTCATGGTTTTTCAACGGAAAGGTTGATTTCAATGATGAAATCGAAAAAATGGATGCCAGGATATATGCCGATTTCAACAGAAATACCCTGATAGGATGCAAGGCTCCCCATGTGGACCTGTATGATATGGATGGTTCCATGGTAAGCCTGTTCGAGGAAGGGGAGTGCCCGGGGCATCTGAGAGTGCTTTTCTTTTATGATGCAAGCTGTTCAAAATGCAAGATTGAGACAATTCTGCTTCGGAGTCTGTTTGAAAACGAAGATTACCCCGTTGAGTTCTATGCTATCTATTGCGGAACTGACATCCAGGCCTGGAACACCTATGTGGATGAAAAGTTTGAGATGGAGCCTGTGTCTGCTCAGGTGAGACATCTTTGGGACCCGACAGGAGACTCTGATTTCCAGAGACTTTATGGAGTGATCCAGACGCCACGGCTTTTTCTTGTGGCTCCCGACGGCACCATCCTTGGACGAGGGCTTGACGCCAAAGTTCTGGCCTTCATGCTTCACGGTATCTTTGATGACAGGGAACTTGAATATGGCAGCGACCAGACCATGGATATGATGAACCTTGCTTTGGGCGGGACAGAATCAGACTTGGCAAGGCCTTCTGAAGAACAAGTCCGTTATTTTGCTGATAAGATTGCTGAAACCACTCTCCCAAAAGGTGATACCTTGTCATTCCGTCAGATGTCGGGAGACTTGCTTTATTGTCTTGCTTCCAATCATTCACAGGGAGCAAGAGAAGGCATGAAGTACCTGATTGACAATTATATAATCTCGCGTAATGAAATATGGAAATCTTCAGATGACAGTCTGAAGGTGCTTGGCCTGGCAGGTATGATGAATGACCTTCTTTCGAGGTCTGTTCCGGGCAGCACCATTGCTGACATAGCTGTTCCTGCACAGCTTCAGACCTGGAAGCATTCCGTCAGGGTGGAAAGAAGCCTCAGACGTCTTCGCGGTGACAACAATATCATTATCTTCTACACAGACGGATGTTCTGTCTGCAAGGCAGAGAAGGCTGCTGCAAAAGAAATGATATCACAAGGACTGTCATCCGACAGGACGCTCCGTAAAGCGGCCCGCAGAACAACAGTCCTGTTGGTCAATATGGATGAGATTTCACAGTCCAGACCGGATTTGTCATCTGAACTTTTCGATTCTTTCGATCTCTCTTCTTTGCCTTACATTGTCATCACAGACAGGAAAGGAACGGTAAAAGAGCGCTATGTTTCTCTACTGCAATAGCCTGCTGTGTTCTGAACCTGTCTGGAATTTCCCGGGAAATCAGAACTATTTGCTGGCAATATAGTCCTGATAGTCTTCCATGGAGCGGCAAATGACGTCTTTTGCGACAGCCGGTCCGTATATGCTGATGAACTGCATACGGTTTGTGTGCTCTCCCGGAATATCCTTGTATGTGCTGAAATAGTGGATGAGACGACGGATGATGTCCATCGGAACTTGTTCAATATCAGTGAGATGGCCATATACGGCATCGTGCTGGAGAACTGCAATGATCTTGTCATCTGCCTGATTGTGGTCCAAAAGCCTCAATCCGCCGATAGGACGTGCTTTCACGATAACGTCACCGTGAGTAACGTCTTTTTCTGTCAGTACGCAGATATCCAAAGGGTCACCGTCTCCCTCAACATCTGTTCTTACCAGAGCCTTGTTGGTGAGTTCCGCCATTTTCGGACCGCAGTATGTCTTCGGAAGAAATCCATAAAGCGAAGGAACGATATTGGAGAATTTCTGCGGACGGTCAAGTGACAGATAGCCGGACTCTTTGTCAACCTCATATTTCACAGTGTCCGTAGGGACTATTTCGATGAATGCCCTGACTTCATCGGGGACATTGTTTCCCAGGCTGATTCCATGCCATGGGTGTGCTTTGTGAGCGTGGCTTGTATCCATTATTTCAGTTGTTAACTAATAGTTTTCTTTTTTATCGTTTTGCGACTGACAAAGGTAATTCCTTTGAATCGTCTTTCAAAGAACTTTCGTATTTTTTATCCTTTCACCGATTATTCTGGCTGAAATTCTGACAAGTTCTTCGCATGGGCGTTTCTTGTAGTATTCCGCTGTCCTGTCTGACGGGACAGGGCTTTCGACCGTGGCTTCTCCTTCCGCGGGCTTTTTATCGAGTCCGAGCAGTTCACGGCAGATAATCGAACCGTTGATGCGTTTGAATTCACCTGCAACTTCTTGAACTAAGGCATAATTTGCCGTCCTTCCGGCCTTGTCGGCAGGATTGTCTGCAGGAGAGAGCATGCCGCTAAGCATTACCATTCCGCTGACACTGCCGCATACTTCTCTCATTCTTCCCATTCCACCTCCGAAGCCCGATGACAGGCTGGCCGCAGTCTTTTCATCCAGACCAAACAGGTCACAATAGGCCAGCACTACTGCCTGACAGCAATTGTAACCTCCTTCCTTGAACAGCAGGCCCGCTTTACGGACCCTTTCTTCCAAATCAAATTCTTCTATCATGCTCTCGATATTTTCAAAATGTTCCTGAGATTCTTCATCTGTGAGATAACTTTGTCAAGCTCAAGGTTGCTCGGCACCGCAATCTTCATCATTATGTCGTATGTTCCGTTTCTGTCATTTTCTGTCACGGAAAATTGCCTTATCGATGCCCTGAATGTGTTGACGATATCCATGATTTCATTGATGACGGATGCTTCCTTGGCCGCAATGACACGGAGTCCGGTCTGGAAATTGCCGTTGGAAGGATTGTCGCTCCATCTGACTTTCTGAAGCCTGTATGGATATTTTTCTATGAGCCTTGCTGCATTCGGGCATGAAATCCTGTGAATCTTGATGCCTTCAGTCCTTGTGACGAATCCGAAAACATCATCTCCGAAAACAGGATTGCAGCATTTGGCCATACGGTAGTCCATTCCACGTACATTCTTAGCATCGATTACAAGGATGTCATCCCCGCCTTTAGGGTTGGAAGACACGCCACGGGTTTTCTTCTCCGGTTCCGGGGTTTCGGCCTGAGGCTCGGCACTTCTTATTTCAAGTATCCATGTCTTTACATCTGCCACGTCAACCTCTCCCGCTCCTATGGCAGCATAGAACGAATTCACGGTCTTGTACTGGTATTTCTTCAGGATGACGGCCAGAGTCTCGTCGTCAAGTTCCATTTTCCAGTTCTTCAACCTTCTGGACAACAGCTCCTTGCCATCTGATGCCTTTTGGAATTCGGCCTCGCTGAGCTTCTGGCGGATCTTGTTGCGTGCCTTTGTAGTCACGACGAAATTGAGCCAGTCTGACGACGGCTTCTGGTTCTTGCCGGACATGATTTCCACTACATCTCCGGTTTTGAGCTTTTCCTTTATAGGTACAGCCTTGCCGTTCACCTTGCCTCCTGTGCATTTTACTCCCAGGTTGCTGTGGATGTCGAATGCAAAATCAAGCACGGTTGCTCCTTCGGGAAGCTTGCGGAGCTCTCCTGAAGGGGTGAACACAAATACCTCCTTAGATGGAAGGGCGAGTATATCCTCCTCATAATAAGATGCCATCGGATCTTCCTCGGATCCAATAGGATGTTCAAGGGCCCGGCGCACGGCAGTAAGCCATTTGTCGAGCGTGGCTTCATGGCGTATTCCTTTATATGACCAATGGGAAGCAAGTCCGTTTTCTGCCATGTCATCCATCCTTTTAGTCCTTATCTGCACTTCGAGGAAGCTCCCTTCCTTGTTTTTGACAGTTATGTGCAGGGACTCATATCCGTTTGGTTTAGGGTTGGATATCCAGTCACGAAGACGTTTGGTGTCG
>JBJFDE010000154.1:0-8075 GCA_051889855.1 Candidatus Cryptobacteroides sp.
GATACGGACGTGAATCATACGGTCGTCCTCTTTGTCCTTGCGGGTAAGCTCATGTTTCTTGATTTTGCCTTCGGCATAATCATCTGTATGAGCGCAGACAACCAGTCCGTACTGGGTGCGTCCTTCCATAGTCTGGGCATATATATAATAGTATGGTTTGTTGTCCTGGACAAGCCATCCTTTTTCCTGCCATGATTTGAAATTCTCGACAGCCTTGTCATATGCCTGCTGACTATGTTCGTCAATGATAGGGGAGAAGTCAATCTCCGGCTTGGTGATGTGCAGCAGGGATTTTTCGCCTGCTTCTTTCTGGGCTTCAGCCGAATTCAGGACGTCATAAGGGCGTGCTGCGACTTCTTCTACATATTGTTTGGGCGGGCGTACCGCCGCGAAAGGTTTGATTCTTACCATTTTGTTATAGATTTCTCGACTCTGGCACTTCGTGCCATCGCTCGAAATGACAGAATAAATTCGCTCGAAATGACAGAATTATTTATTCACCTGGAATTTGGTGCATCCATCTTCGAAATAAGCAACAATCTGGTGAGCAGCAGCGAGCCCGGCATTGATATTGGCTTCGAGAGTCTCGGCTCCCATTTTCTTTGAAGTGGCGAAAACCCTGTTTCCGAACTTCTCATTCAATTCAGCCTGGCATGCGGCAGCTACATCTGTAACGTATTTCAAATCAGGCCTTTCCTCAAGTACCTTTATGAGTTCAGGCTCATTGATCACCTCTTTGCGGGCAGTATTTACGAGACACGCACCCTTTGGCATCTTTGAAATAAGGTCATATCCGATTGAACCTTTAGTCTGTGGGGTTGCAGGAATGTGGAGAGATATGAAATCGCAGCTTGAATACATCTGCTCAAGTGACTCTGCAGGAGTTACACCTTCATCTTTGATTCTTTCTACAGGAATGAATGGATCGAAAGCCATCACGTTCATGCCCAATGCCTTAGCCTTCATAGCCACGAGCCTTCCAACATTTCCGTATGCCTGGATACCGACAGTCTTGCACATGATTTCATGTCCGGTACCAGGAGTGAAGCAATTGCGGGACATGTATATCATCATTGCGATGGCAAGCTCAGCAACGGCATTTGAGTTCTGTCCCGGAGTGTTCATTGCAACAATGCCCTTCCGTGTGCAGGCATCAAGGTCAAGATTGTCATAACCGGCACCGGCACGCACTACGATTTTCAACTTTCCGGCAGCCTCAATCACATCCGCAGTCACTTTGTCGGACCTGACTATGAGAGCATCTGCATCTGCCACAGCTTCAATCAGCTGTGCCTTGTCCGTATATTTTTCCAAAAGTGCAAGCTCGTGTCCTGCACTTTCGATGATTTTGCGTATGTCGTCAACTGCAACAGCTGCAAATGGTTTTTCTGTTGCTACAAGAACTTTCATAATCCTTATATTTATATGTATTCCACTTATTTCTTGAGTTGCTCAAATTCTCTCATGCAATCAACCAGAGCCTGGACGCTTTCCATAGGACATGCATTGTAGATGGATGCCCTGAATCCTCCGACAGACCTGTGGCCCTTGATTCCCATCATGCCCCTTTCTTTGGCAAAGGCCATGAATTCATCCTGGAGCTCTTCATATCCCGGAGCCATTACGAAGCACACATTCATGATGGACCTGTCCTCCCTGGCTGCAGTTCCCACAAAGAGAGGGTTGCGGTCAATCTCTCCGTAAAGCAGGTCAGCCTTTTCCTGATTGATCTTGCTGATAGCCTCGACTCCGCCTATTCCCTTGAGCCACTTGAGTGTTTCATTCATTACATAAATGGCGAAAACCGGAGGAGTATTGAACATGGATTTTCCGTCGATATGGGTACGGAGGTCGAGCATGGTAGGGATGTAATGGCTGACCTTTCCATGCAGGTCACGACGTACGATAGCGAAAGCCACACCGGCAGGACCGACGTTCTTCTGGGCACCGCCATAAATCATGGCATACTTGCTTACATCCACCGGACGGCTCATAATATCCGACGACATATCGGCAATCAGCGGAACCGGACTGTCGATATCCTCGCGGATTTCAGTACCATAGATGGTGTTGTTTGTAGTGATATGGAAATAATCCAAGTCTGCCGGTATCTCGTAACCCTTTGGTATATAGGAGAATGTCTTGTCTGCAGAAGAAGCGATGGCGTATGCTTCTCCCAGCCCCTTTGCTTCTTTCAAAGCCTTTTTGGCCCAAACTCCCGTTTCAAGATAAGCTGCCTTTTTATCAAGGAAATTCATTGCCACATACAGGAAGCACATGCTGGCTCCGCCGGGCAGGAAAAGTATTTCATAGTCATCTGGAATGTTCAGGAGTTCGCGCCAGAGCGATCGGCACTCATCCATTACGCTTTCCCACTCCTTTGTCCTGTGAGAAATGGAAATTACAGGCAGACCAGTACCTTTGAAATCCTTAAGCGCTTCGATGGTTTTGTCTATCGCTTCCTGGGGCAGGACGCAAGGTCCTGCAGTGAAATTGTGAACTTTTTTCATGACTTCTTAATATTTATAACCAATTTACCGATAAAGGTAATGATTTATTTATAAAATCCCTCTTGTATCTGAAATTTTTTCGCAATAATGGCATAAAAGTGATATTTCGTTACCATTATCTATTGTGGTGAATCTTGTTTTGATAGGCTGATGGTTGGTGATGCATTTAGGGTTCATGCATTTTGCAATGCCGATAATCTCCGATGGCATGGTGAGTGTCTTTTTTTCCACCACTTTGAAATCCTTTATGATATTTACAGTAGCATTCGGAGCTATGAGCGCAAGCTTGTTCAGCTGCTCATCTTCGAAAAATTTATCGGCAATCTTGATGATGCCTTTCTTACCCTGTGCCTTGCTTGAGAGGTTGATGCCGATGGTAATCCTGTTGTCCACCCCTTTGAGATTGAGAATGTCGAGAGCCTTGTAAACCACCTCGGCAGGAATGTGGTCCAGTACAGTACCGTTTTCCAATGCGCTGACAAGCAGCTTGGTGTCATTTGTATTGTTTTCCATAAGATCGTGCATTTGAATCAATTGACGTTTCCCGGGAGGCCTACCTGTATCCGAGAAGATAAGAAATTATGGCCATCCTCACATATAGACCGTTTTCAGCCTGCTTGAAATAATATGCATAAGGAGTGTCGTCCACATCCTGGTCGATTTCGGTGATACGTGGCAGCGGATGCAGAATCTTCATGCCGGGCTTGACATTGTCCAACATGGAGGCAGTAAGTCTGTAAACATCCTTTACCCTTTCATATTCCATCGGGTCGGTGAACCTTTCCTGCTGCACCCTTGTCATATATAATATGTCACAGTCGTTCAGGTGCTCTTCAAGGGAATCGGTCTCTTCATATTTGATTCCTTTGGAATCCAGGAAAGCCTTGTATTCTTTCGGCATTTTCAGCTCATCAGGTGAGGTGAAAATGAATTTTGTATTGAAATGTGACATGGCCTGGAGCAGGGAATGGGTTGTCCTTCCATATTTGAGATCTCCCACCATGTTTATTGTAATTCCATCGAGCGTTCCCTGGGTCTGCATGATTGAATACAGGTCAAGCAGAGTCTGGGAAGGATGCTGATTGGCACCGTCGCCGGCATTGACCACAGGAACGGAGGCTACTTCCGAAGCATATCTCGAACTTCCTTCAAGAGGGTGTCTCATGACAATCATGTCCACATAATTGGAAACCATCTTGATGGTGTCCTTGAGTGTCTCACCTTTGCTCTGGCTGGTGTTTGAAGCATCAGAAAAACCGATGACCTTGGCTCCGAGACGGTTTATGGCTGTCTCGAAACTAAGACGGGTCCTGGTCGAGGGCTCGAAGAAAAGGCTTGCTATCACCTTGCCTTCCAGGAAATTCTGCACCTTGTTCTGCTCGAACTCCTTTGCTGTTTCCAGTACATGGAGGATTTCATCCTTTGTGAAATCTCCTATTGAAATCAAACTTTTCTTTGCCATATTTTTAAGTTACTGTATTTCTTCAACCCGGCAGCCTTCAACGTCCGACATTTTCTGCAAGAAGCTGTCCACCAGAGTCAGCCTTACCACCGTATCCAGACTGCATTCCATATCGAAGCGCTGGTTGTTCTGTGGCAGTGCCATGTCCTTCATGACCTTCATCACCGCATTCATGCTCATGTATCCGAATATGATCCGAAAATTCCTGGAGGCAATTTTTTCCACGATTTCGGCATTTGCTATTGCATCCGCCGTCGAAGTCTTGTATGCCCTGATAAGTCCCGGAATCCCCAGCTTGATACCGCCGAAATAACGTACGACGACAACGAGAATGTCGCTCAGCCCATTGGAGTCAATCTGCCCGAGAATCGGGCGTCCTGAGGAGCCCGAAGGCTCTCCGTCATCGTTTGCCCTGAACTTGTCCCCTTTGTATCCGAGTCTGTAGGCATAGCAATGATGCCTCGCGTCGTAGTACTCTTTTTTGAGTGATGCGACGATTTCCTTGACCTGTTCTTCTGTTTCAACGGGATATGCCCGGGCAATGAATCTGCTTCCATTGTCCTTGAATAGACCATGCGCCTGTGCGGCGATGCTTTTATAAGAGTCCTGATTCTCCTGCTGGTTCATACGTAGATTCAAAAGTAGTGTTTTTTCGGATGAAATTGAAATTTAAGTGATATTTTGTTGCAAAAATTGCTACCTTTGGCACCGCTTCAGGGCGCTGAGCCCTGTATTTTGTCTAACGAACAAGGCTTAACAATTAAAAATCATTATGATACTGAAATATAGAGTTTCACTCCCCGGGTTGAAGGGATTTGCAAGAGTGTATGAGGTTAAGGGCAGTTCATCTCTTTATACCTTCCACAAGCAGATGCGTTCGGATATGGACTTTCCTCAGGACCAGATTGTACTTTTCAAGGCATTCGATGCAGACGGTGCAGTTTCTGCCCGCTATTCTTTATGCGACATGGGTGCTGGTACGATGGATGAAGTTACTCTTGAGCAGTGCCATAAAAAAGGCGAGGATTCATTCATTTATTTCTACGATACAACAAACGTAAAAAGCGTGCTTGTCAATTTTGAAGGAGAGGCTCAGGCACGCAAGGGTGTGATTTATCCGCTGCTTGTTGAATCAAAAGGTCCGAATCCAATCGAGTTCGAAAATGGATATGTCGCTTTCGAGGACTTGCCAGATGATAAGAAGAAAAGGATTTCGGACGATGATTTCGACGATGACGATCTCGATGACGAGGAGGATGACGACATCGATGATGATGACACCGAAGAAGTCTATGATGAGGATGAAGACGACGAATAAGCTTATAATAATTCTGGGACCTACTGCCGTCGGCAAGACTGATTTCAGCATTGAGACAGCTCTTGGATACGGCTCTCCTGTGATTTCATGCGATTCACGTCAGATATATAAGGAAATGTCAATCGGCACGGCCGTGCCTTCGCCGGAGCAGCTCGCTGCTGTCCGGCATTATTTTATTCAGTCCCATCCTGTTGACCAGCTATATACAGCTGGCATGTATGAGATTGAAGCTCTGAAACTTATCAGGGAGCTTTTTGCCCGGGGACATGAAACTCTGGTCATGGCAGGGGGCTCCGGCTTCTATATCGATGCACTTGTCAATGGCCTGGATGATTTCCCGGCTGCTGACCTTGAACTCAGGGAAGAACTTACGAGTCGCCTTAAAGAGGAAGGCGTGGAATCACTCAGGCTGGAACTGAAGGCCATGGACCCGGTGAGTTACAATACAATTGACATAGCAAACGGCCAGAGGGTGGTCCGTGCTCTGGAGGTATGTCTTACCACTGGCCGGCCATTCTCTTCTTTCAAGACTTCCCCAAACAGGAAACGTGAGTTTGAAATTGAGAAAATCGGGCTTATCAGGCCAAGGGATGTGCTTTACGACAGGATTAACAGGCGTGTTGTGCAGATGATCGATGATGGCCTGGTAGAGGAGGTACGTTCACTCCAGAAATGGCGCAACCTCGCAGCCTTGCAGACTGTGGGTTATAAGGAAATATTCCAATGGTTTGATTATCAAGCAGGTCTGGTGCCAGAGCAAGAGCCGGGAACACCAGGAGACGGACCTGTCAGGACTTTGGACAGGGCCGTGGAACTCATTCAGCGCAATACCCGGCACTATGCCAAAAGACAGCTCTCTTACTGGAACAGGGACAAATCCATCCGCTGGATGGAACTGTAGGGCCTTTGCGGATAAGATCAATTGGCTACTTCACAGAGGAATTTGATACGCACCAGACGGACTTCCATCTCGTCATAATCACTGCCGAGCTCCTCCATCGCGGCTTCAAGTGAGTCAGACTCAGCGTCTTCTTTGAAATAGTCATAGATTTCCTCCACCACGTCCTCGTCAAGATTCTGATCGATGTAATAGTCAAGATTCAGCTTGGTTCCAGAAAATACAATTGCCTCGATCTCATTCATAAGTTCCTCCATATCAAGACCTTTGGCATCGGCAATGTCTTCAAGCGGGAGCTTTCTGTCCACACTCTGTATGATGAACACCTTGTTGGCGGACTTGTTGACTATGGATTTGACTACAAAGTCATCAGGCCGGATAATCTCATTTTCTTCGACATACTTCGCAATTAGCGACATGAACTCTTTTCCGAATTTCCTGGCCTTTCCTTCTCCGACACCCTGACAATTCTTCAACTCGTCGATGGTGATAGGATAGGTAATGGACATGTCCTCAAGAGACTGATCGGAGAAAATGACCCAAGGCTGGAGCTTTAGCTTGCGTGAGAGGTCCTTGCGCAAGTCCTTCAGCATTGCCAGAAGCTGTTCGTCACCACCGCCTCCTCCACGCACGGCACCGGCCTGATTCATGGCATCATCATCGTCATCCTCTCCTTCTGCGAAGACCCTGTCTTCGGTAAGCATGAGGGTATATGGCTTTTCAAAGAACTCTTCACCTTTGTCTGTGACGCTTATAAGTCCGTATGATTCAATATCTTTGTCAAGCAAGTGAAGAATCATGCCCTGATGTATGACAGCATCCCAGAACCTAACCGAATGTTCCTTGCCTGCCCCGAAGAATTCAAGTTTGTCGTGTTTGTACGATTTGATGATGGCATTGGCTTCACCGGCAAGAATGTTTGCAAGATGCTCCATCTTGAAATGCTCGGGAAGTGACTTGATCAGCTCGATGACAAGGGACATATCTTCCTTTCCGTCAAACTGCTTCTTCGGGTTGAGGCAGTTGTCGCAAGCACCGCAGTTGTCCACATTGTATTCTTCACCGAAGTAGCTGAGCAGCAGTTTCCTGCGGCATGAATTGGATTCGGCGTAGGCAACGGTCTCCATGAGAAGCTGCTTTCCGATTTCCTGCTCGGCCACAGGCTTGCCCTGCATGAATTTTTCAAGCTTCTGGATATCCTTGTAGCTGTAGAATGTGATACAATGGCCCTCCTTCCCGTCTCTTCCGGCACGGCCAGTTTCCTGATAATAACCTTCGATACTCTTCGGAATGTCGTAATGTATGACGAATCTTACATCCGGCTTGTCAATTCCCATTCCGAAGGCGATGGTGGCTACGATAACATCCACTTCTTCCATCAGGAATTTGTCCTGATTCTCAGCCCTGGTCTTGGCATCAAGTCCGGCATGGTATGGAAGCGCCTTTATTCCATTGATATTCAGGAGTTCTGCAAGTTCTTCGACTTTCTTGCGGCTGAGGCAGTAGATTATGCCTGATTTGCCCGGATTCTGTTTTATATATTTGATGATTTCCCTTTTCGGGTCGGATTTGTCGCGTATTTCATAATGGAGGTTCGGACGGTTGAATGAAGATTTGAATACCGTCGCATCCGTCATTCCAAGGTTCTTTATGATGTCGCTCTGCACTTTTGGCGTGGCTGTGGCCGTCAGTGCGATTATCGGAGCTTTGCCTATCTCTTCGACTATTGTTCTGATTCTTCTGTATTCAGGCCTGAAATCATGGCCCCATTCCGATATGCAATGTGCCTCGTCAACGGCATAGAAAGAAATCTTGACATCTTTCAGCATTGCCACGTTCTCCGCCTTGGTGAGTGATTCCGGAGCAACGTACAACAATTTGGTTGCA
>JBJFDE010000155.1:0-2206 GCA_051889855.1 Candidatus Cryptobacteroides sp.
GCCGTAACAGAAAATTACCGCCCGAAAGGGTAAGGGTGAAAACGTGAGGCAAGAGCTCACGACGCCGTATGGCGACATGCGACGGGTACGGCCCCGGGGCCTGCAAGACCAAATATACCGGGAAGCACCGGCCGAAAGGCAGTGCAGGAGGCTGCCCGCTTCTTCCCGGGGGGTAGGTTGCGAAGATAAATGACAGATTGAAACAGAAACCGGCTTACGGTTCCACCTAAATTTTACAAGAGGCTGACTGAAAAGTCAGCCTCTTGTTATTTGCAAAGGCAAACCCGAAAATCACCGTCCTCACTTGACACGTCTGCACGGGCTTGCAAGCTGTCCAAGTGCTAAAGTTATGCTGTGGACGGTGATTTTCTACTTGTCTGAAAGATCTCTCCATGCGCTTCGCTTAGTCGAGATGACATTGTGACTGAGTAGTTTCGCTTAGTCGAGATGACATTGTGACTGAGTAGTTTCGCTTAGTCGAGATGACATTGTGGCTGAGTAGCTTCGCTTAGTCGAGATGACATGTTTGAGATGTCATTTCATCAGAGTGATTGCAACTGCAACGAGTAATACGATGCCGTTATTTCTGAGGATTGAGGCTGTGGAAGGATGAGCCGTCGAAGCAGTGGGTGCAGATTTTGCATTTTGGCAGGCCGATTGCCTCAACGATTGATTCTATCGTGCTGAATTTCAATGAGTCGAGGTTCAGACGACGGGCTATTTCAGCCACCATCCTATTGTATTCCGGCGAGCCGGTCTTTGAATATGCCTCCACATTCTTCGGATTGTCACCTTCGAAATCCTTTATTATACGGCGGGTAATGAGCTCCAGCTCACTCTTGCTTGCCGAGAAATTGACGAAAGGACAGGCATAAATCAGCGGAGGACAGGCTATCCTCATGTGAACTTCCCTGGCGCCAAGTTCATGGAGAAGCTTGGTGCTGTCCTTGAGCTGAGTGCCCCGGACAATGCTGTCATCACAGAAAAGCACACGCTTGTCCTTCAGTATGGCTGAGTTCGGGATAAGCTTCATCTTTGCCACAAGATTGCGCATTTCCTGGTTCACAGGCATGAATGAACGAGGCCAGGTCGGAGTATATTTGCATATTCCCCTGTTATATGGAACCCCGTGTCCTTCAGCATATCCTATGGCCATGCCGATGCCGCTGTCAGGGATACCGCTGGCATAATCAACCTCTGTCTTATCCTCCCTTCCCATGATACGGCCGGTCTCATACCTCATATCCTCGACATTCTTTCCTTCGTAGAAACTTGTCGGGAATCCATAATAAATCCAAAGGAACGAACAAATCTGCATCTGTTTGTTTGCCGGCCTTATGGTCTGGTAGCCGTCGGCAGTTATCCTGACAATCTCTCCCGGACCTATGTAATATTCTATTTCATATCCTAGATTGGAGAAAGCCGTAGTCTCACTTGCTACTGCATAAGCTCCGTCCTTTTTTCCTATCACAAGCGGAGTCCTGCCCCATGCATCCCTTGCTGCGATCAATCCATCCTCTGTCAGAAGCAGCATAGTGCACGAACCTTTCACCGTGTCATGGACATTATCGATGCCGCTGACAAAGTCCTTGCCTTGGATGATCAGAAGGGATATCAGCTCGGTCTGGTTGATTTTTCCGCTGCTGAACTCGCTCAGAGGCATGTTCATATCCAGAAGATGGTCTGAAATTTCCTCCATGTTGTTCACCTTCGCAACAGTGACAATGGCAAAGCGTCCGAGGTGGGATTTCATCAGCAAAGGCTGGGCATCAGTGTCGCTGATGACACCGATTCCGGAATTTCCCTTGAATTTTGGAAGTTCTGCCTCGAATCTTGAACGGAAATAATTGGATTCCAAGCTGTGGATGCTTCTGAAGAAGCCCTCTGTTGTGCTGTAGGTCGCCATGCCGGCACGACGCGTGCCAAGATGTGAATGGTAGTCAGTTCCGTAGAACAAATCAGTTACGCAAGGATTTTCCTTCGCGATAGTGCCAAAAATACCTCCCATTTTGTTAAGTGCGTTGAATTCAGGGCGCAAAAGTAGCAAAAATTGTCATATTGCCAAAACAAGTTAATTGACAAGAATACAGTGACAACACAAATTTTTACTACCTTTGCAAGAATGTAAAGAAAAACAAAACAAACGCATTGATATGAAACCGAACATGAAAATCTTTGATATATTTTCGCCCAAGGGCGATATCAA
>JBJFDE010000156.1:0-2193 GCA_051889855.1 Candidatus Cryptobacteroides sp.
TGGTGCGGTAGTTCAGCTGGTTAGAATACCGGCCTGTCACGCCGGGGGTCGCGGGTTCGAGTCCCGTCCGCACCGCAGAAAAGAGGCTTACAGACATCTGTAGGCCTCTTTTCTTTTATACTATCTCAATAACTGAATCCCGGACTCTGTCATGTCAAAGATTATTTGTATATTTGTGCGATTATGTCGAAATGTGTTTTGAACAATGAGTAACGAAATAGGCATGGCGGATATTAACAATTATACTGACGACAACATAAAAACGCTGGAAGGCGTCGAACATATCAGAAGGCGCCCCGGAATGTACATCGGGCGTCTGGGCAACGGTGAAGATCTGGGAGATGGCATTTATGTGCTTGTCAAGGAAGTAGTTGACAACTCCATAGATGAGTTCTCTGCAGGATTCGGAAAACAGATTATCATAAATGTCAGTGAAAAGGAAGCATCTGTCAGGGATTTCGGACGTGGAATTCCGCTCAACTCACTGGTAAAGGCTGTCAGCGTCCTGAATACGGGAGGCAAGTATGACACTAAAGGATACAAGAAATCCGTCGGTCTGAACGGAGTAGGTCTGAAAGCAGTCAACGCCCTTTCCACAAGCTTCTATGTCGAGGCATACAGAGACGGAATGAGTGCGTATGCAGAGTTCCGCGAAGGAAAGTTGATTGACCAGGGGCAGAGACCGACCAAGGAGAAAAACGGCACATTGGTGAGATTCGTACCTGACGAACACCTGTTCACAGGATACAGCTTCCACATGGAGTTCATCGAATCCATGGTTAAGAACTATTCATACCTGAAAAAAGGTCTCACCCTCAACCTCAACGGAACGTCATACAAATCGGAAAACGGTCTTCTTGACCTGATCAAGGACAATATTTCCGAAACCCCTCTTTATGAACCGGTCCATCTCGTCGGTGAAGATATCGAAATAGTCCTCACTCACGGAAACAGCTATGGTGAGAACATCGCATCGTTCGTCAATGGCCAGAACACCCGCGACGGAGGTACACACCTCGCAGCAATGAGGGAGGCAGTATCCAAAACCCTCAAGGAATTTTTCAAGACTTTTGCAAAGAAAGACTTTGCTCCCGAGGACATCCGTCAGGGCATCATCGGAGCCATCAGCATCCAGATTCAGGAGCCGAACTTCGAAGGACAGACAAAGACCAAACTCGGTTCCAACTACATGTGGGACACCGAAATAATGAATGAAGACGGCAGCAGGACCTACGACCAGGGCCCGACCATCAGGAGCTTTGTCAATGATTTTGTAAAGACGAACCTCGACAATTACCTCCATATCCACAAGGAAATCATCCCCGTACTTCAGGAGAAGATTACAGCCTCGGAGCAGGAGAGAAAGGAAATCTCCACTATCCAGAAAAAGACCAAGGAGAGGAACAAGAGGACCAATATATACAACCGCAAGCTGCGTGACTGCAAGATTCATTACAACGACAAGCTTCCCGAATCAAAGAAAGAGCTGGGCGAACTGACCAGCATATTCATCACCGAGGGAGACTCAGCGAGCGGAACCATCACCAAAGCCCGCAGGGCAGATACGCAGGCAGTTTTCAGCCTCAGGGGAAAACCGATCAACTGCTACAAGGAAAGTCGCAAGCGAGTGGCTGAAAATGAAGAGCTCAACCTGCTCATCAATGCCCTTGGAGTGGAAGATGACATGGATAACCTGCGCTACAACCGCATCATTGTTGCAACCGATGCCGATGATGACGGAATGCACATCAGGATGCTGGTACTGACCTTCTTCATGAAATATTATCCGGACCTGATACGCCGTGGCCACGTACATATCCTCCAGACTCCCCTGTTCAGAGTCAAGAACAAGAAAGAAATAAGGTATTGTTTCAGCCCGGAAGAAAAGGAAAAGGCAATCAGCGACTTGAAAACGGGTGTTGAGATTACCAGGTTCAAAGGTCTGGGAGAGATTTCGTATCAGGAGTTCGTGGATTTCATTGGAGAAAACATGAAACTGGACAGAGTGAAACTAAGCGACGAGGAATCGATTGCAGAGATAATGGAGTTCTACATGGGAGACAACACCATAGACAGACAGAATTTCATTCGTGAGCATCTCCGCTCCGAAACCGAGTTGGAAGACATTGATATTTAATTAATTATTATTGACATGTGGAGAAATTTCTGCGGATGGCTGCTGAGAGTCATGGG
>JBJFDE010000157.1:0-2188 GCA_051889855.1 Candidatus Cryptobacteroides sp.
TGGTTGAGATACCAAGATTCGAACTTGGACAGACAGAACCAAAATCTGTAGTGCTACCGTTACACCATATCTCAATTTAAAGTCCCCCTCCCGTCCCCCTTTTGTGGGGGAGGTGGCGACCTTTTCGCCTTTCCGTATTTGCTGACGCAAATACCCGGCCCGGTCGCGGCCTCTGATGAGGTTTGCAAAGGTATTGCTTTTTTTGTTTTTGTGCAAGTTTTTCTGATTGACTTCTCAGAACGCACGCCACACAACCCGAAAATCACCGTCCTCACTTACCCCGTCCACACAGCCCTGTAAGCGGTCCAGGCGCTTACGGTTCGGACTTTTTGCCCGAACCGTCCACAATTCTTTTGTAGCATACATTGATTATCAATTGCTTACGAATCTCTGCCGTGGACGGTGATTTTCTACTTCCTGGCACCCCATTCGTGGACGGTGATTTTCTACTATCTGCGCTCCCCAAATCCAGATGAGCATTCCAAAACTATGGAAAATAAAGCCTGGAGCGCAGGGAGTCAGGCGTTGAAGAGGGTTTCGAGGCCGCGTTCGCGGTGAATCAGGCGGATGCGGGCGGATGGGAAAGCTGCGGCAAGATGGCGGGCGGTGTGTTCTGCACAATAGACTGAACGGTGCTGGCCGCCGGTACAGCCGAAGCAGACGGAAAGATTGCTGAAGCCTCTGCTGAGGAAAGTTCGGACATGATTGTCAACAATGCCATATACATGATTGAGATATTCAAGGATATCACCATCCTCCTCAAGGAAACGTATCACTGGCTCATCAAGGCCGGTGAGCTTTTTATATTGATCGTATTTGCCGGGATTATGTATTGACCTGCAATCAAATACATAGCCGCCTCCGTTTCCAGACCAGTCTTCCGGAATGCCTTTTTTGTATGAAAAGCTATAGACTTTCACTTCAAGCACGCCGTCCGAAGATACATCACAGCGATATTTCTCAAGAGCGGAAACGCGGCGCAGCGTGTCTGTCAGATATGGATAGGCCTCAAAAGGCTCCTGAATGAATTCACCCAGCATCCTGACGGCAGGAATAAGGCTCGTCACGAACCTCGCCTTATGTTCGATGACACCTCTGAACCCATAAGCACCAAGGACCTGCATCAAACGGAAAAGCCGGAACAATCTCAGCTCTTTGTCAAAGATCTCCCTGCGGACATCGGGAACATATTGCTTCAGAGCCATGAAATATTCATCCACAAGCGCATCCTTCACATATTGAGGGTAGGCTGCACGCACCTGATAGACAAAAGAAGCGAGGTCATAATGCACGGGGCCTCTGCGACCACTCTGGAAATCAATGAAATATGGTTTCCCGTCCCGAACCATGACATTACGCGACTGGAAATCCCTGTATAGAAAAGTCCTGCCATAGTTGCCGCAACTGAGGAGATCATCAGCAAGAGACTCAAAATCGTCCTGAAGGGCCATCTCATCGAACTCCATGCCTGACGGCTTGAGAAAACAATATTTGAAATAGTTCAGATCGAACATGACAGCGCGCCTGTCGAAAGCTGCCAATGGATAGCAGACACTAAAATCAAGGTCGGCAGCCCCTTCGAACTGAAGTTTGACCAAAGACCGCATACACTGCTTCAGAAGCGGCATGAGAGGATTGAAATCGCCACTCTGGCGGGCCCGGTCAACAAGATCGGAGAGCATCATGTCACCAAGGTCTTCCTGAATGTATGACCGTCCGTCCCGGGATTTTGCCAAAACTCTCGGAACAGGCATGCCGACACTGTGGAAATGGTCGGACAGAGCTATGAATGAGGCATTCTCCTTCAAGTCTTCACCAATGACACCCACGACCGAATGCCCACTGTCTCCCAACCTGAAATATTTCCGGCTGCTCGCCGATCCGCAAATCTCCGTTGACCATTCAGGATTGTCCCCGAAAAAGTCCCGATATAGTTCTGTCAATGATTCCTCCACGTCTGAAATTGTTGTTTCGTAAATGAAATGTGCGAAGTTAAAAATATTTTGGTTAAGTTTGTAGTTTTGTTTGAATGTTCAACTAACAATTATAGAAAATAATGCTCAATCATGCATATTGTTCGGACAAGTACCAATATACAATGGGAAAATCCTTCTACGACAACGGAATGAAAGATAAGGTTGCCGTATTCAATCTATTCTACAGGAAAGCTCCGGAAAACAACAACTGG
>JBJFDE010000158.1:0-7973 GCA_051889855.1 Candidatus Cryptobacteroides sp.
TTGACTGAAGGCCTATGAAAGAAGACAAATTACATCAGATAGTTGAGTTCTGCAAACTCATTGACGATATTGACTGGTGCCACTTGAATAGCTGCCTGCTCGCTCAGGTATGGATGGCGCTTCGTTACCTGGACGCAGTAAAGGAATAAGTACTCAACGAAGACAAACCAGAAAATCACCTGCCATATCCAATTATTGAATTGCATTGATTATCAAATACTTAGATTTTTTTTTGAGTCATGGCAGGTGATTTTCCACTTGTCACACTTGTCAAAGAGTGGTTCCCGGTCAAAGCCGGGAATGACCCTTCCGCACGCCGTTATCCCATCATCGGTCACCCTTTCGGCAGGCAGCGGTTCGGGAGAGATAGGCTGAAAGAGCATTGCTGTATGCAATACGGGCATCGGTCAGATTATCAAGAGCAAGCCTTGTATCCGTCCGGGCTGAAAGGACATCAGACAATGTTGACTGCCCACTTCGATACAGGTCCATTGTCCTCGATTCCTGAATCTCAGCCAGTGACAAGGCATCGGATTCAATCTGCATCTGATCGTAGGTGGAAATCATATCTTCCCACAGCTTTCGCAATTCCAGAACTATCTGCTCATTCAGGTAAACCCGATCATTTTCAGCCTTCAAGGCCTCATTCCCGTACTGTTTCATCTTACAGGAACTCTTCCAGTAATCTGTAAGAGGAATCTTAACAGACAAAAATACAACGCCATTCCATCTGCCACGGTCTCCAATCATACGCCCATACCCGTATGAGGCTCCCAAACCCACTTGAGGAAGCGCTTCTCCAATGGCCATCTGCTTCTTGACGCGGTATGACTCAACGTTCAGAGACAACAGCTGAGACTGCTCACTCTTCTGCGCAGCATAGTATTCATCCACGTAATAGAACTGCGGAGCCAATAGATTATCAGGTCTGTCCCCCAAGGTAATGGAATCAATCCAGGGGGCCTTGTCGTCTGAATTTGCCTCGAAATAAGAAAAAGGCTGTCCTATTGCATTGAAGAGATCCATTTTTGCCAGACGGATTCCGCTCTTCAGGCGGGACATTGAAGATTGGAGCCTTTTCCTCTCAATGCTGACCTGCAAAGTATCTGTATCCAGAGCCAGACCTGCCTCACAGGCATTCCTGACATCGTTGGCGAGAGTGTCCAGAGTGGCAATAGCCTGATGCAGAGAAATCATTTTCTCCTCAAGCGCCACGACCTGCCAGTATTTCCTGTCCACTTCCGCCGTCTTGTCTTCAGAAGCATAGGACTGTTTAAGTTTCGCTGCCTGCAGATTAAGGGAGGCAAGCCTGTTCCCGTTCACAATCCTTCCGCCGGCATATATCGGCTGAGTCAGGGACAGAGTCGCCCCATAGCCGTAATCCAGGAAACTCCAGCTCGTATCAAAACCGTACAGGGGAGCTGCCGCCTCCACGATATCAATGACATTCCTGGCTCCATCTGATTTTCCCAACACATCTTCCAGTCCAAGCTGCAGCAACGGATTGAAAGCATAATAGGCGTTGGAGCTGATTGCTATTTTCGGAAAATATTCACTGAGTGCCTCATTCTTAAGAGCCTCGGCAGAACTGACATCTAGAGTCGCGTTCCTGACTGCAACGTCATTGGATGAGGACATACTCCTGCACTGCTCCAGGGACAAGGTGACTTCACTCTGAGCCAAAGCATTAATACACAGAGCCTGTGTCAATATAATAATTACATTTCTTTTCATCGTACTACTCATTTGTTATGACCGGAGACTTGGATTTGCGGAATACCTGCCAATACGAAACCGGCATTATCAAGACTATCAGAAGGATGGAGAATACAATTCCGAAGAATATAACCACACCCATAGGCTGCCAGAGAAGATCTCCGCCTATCACCATAGGTATCACACCCAGAGCTGTCGTACAGGAAGTCAGGAAAATAGGCTTCATTCTCCTTGCACCGGCTTCCATTGCAGCAGACTTGACATCGTAGCCCTGTTTTATTCTCAACTCCTCGGCATAGTCATACATCACAATACCGTTTCGGACTATAATTCCTATCAAACTGATTATTCCAAGAACGCAAGTGATACCGAAATCCAGACCGAACAGCCACAGTCCGAAGAAAGCGCCGAACAGACAGAGCAGGCTCATCATCAGAGTCAAAATGGACAAAGAGACCTTCTTGAAATGGAATATCATAAACAGAAGCAATATGATGACAGCTGCGGTAAGAGACCAACCAATCTCAGGACCGAGTTTCCTGTTGGATTTGGACAAACCACCATATTCCACAACAGCCCCCTCAGGAAGCTGAGGCCTTATCCTGGCATCTATATAAGAGGAAATCTGTTTCATTGCACTTGGCTGACTCTTTCCGAATTTGAGATCGGCAAATATGCTGACGCTTTCCTCAGCGGCACGGCGCTCAAGCATACTGCTGCCGGAATCACTCTCTATGGAGGCTATCTGCCTCAGCGGCACGCTAACACCCGGAACAGCGGTTGGAAGCATCAGAGACGATATCTGGGCATAATTCATATCAGAATCGACACCCTCTGTATAAAGATTGACATCCACGGCTTTGTCGTCCTCCCACACCGTAGCCAAAGTCTGTCCGTCATACACTCCGGACATAGTCAGGGCAAGGGCGGCCTTGTTTACACCCAATCGGGAAGCCTCATAATCATCAAGATTCACCTTGATAAGAGGCTGAATGTTGTCGGCACTGGAATGAACCCATTTCAACTGGCTGTCCATTCCAGTCATATATGCCTTGATGCTGTCTGCACAAGCTCTCAGTTCTTCCCTGTCATCGCCTTTCAAAGTGATGACTATAGGGGCTTCTACATCTTGATAATCAATCTGTTTAAACCTAATGCAAACATCCGGAAAGATATGCTCGTACTTATTTTCATATTCTCTCAGAATACTCTCGGTCGCCTTTGAAGACAGGGTATTTACAATCATCTGTGAGACAGCTTTGTCAGGAGTGACAGGAGCATAAGTGGCAGTAAAACGCGGTGCACCGGCCCCGACAAATGAAGTGACAGACTTAACTCTCGTGTCCATCTGCAACATCCTGGACAGAGAATCCGCAACTTCCTTGGTTCTGTCTATTCCGTGTCCTCCCTCCACTTCGAGTTCAATGGCAAAATAATCCCTTGCAGCCTTAGGCATCATCTGCACGTTCAGACGGGAAAAAAGGAATAGTCCAAGGGCTATGGCAAGAACTCCGACAGAAATTGTAATCTTGGGATGAGCGAAACAGAATTTTTCCGCACGCACATAGCCGTTTTCGAGCCAATTGAAAAACTTTAGTTGAATTTTTGAAATAAGACTATTCCCTTCTGGAGTTGATGAAGAAATGTACTTGACTTCAAGAGACGGTATGACAGTGATAGCATAGAATAGCGAAATGAACATCGCGATTGCAACCACCCACGGGAACAGCCTTACAAAGTCACCCAGATAACCGGTTATCAGAAATATTATCGGGAACAGCATTGCACTGATGGCGAGAGTGGCAGCGAAAGTAGGTGCGAACAGTTCCTTGATACTGGAACAGGCGGCAGCTTTCCTGTCCATTCCAGTAGATAGCTTGTCCATATAGCCATCCAAAGTAATGATTGAGTTGTCCACAATCATTCCCAGCACAACAATGAGAGCCGCAAGGGTTACGGTATTGATGTCCATACGACAGAAATACATCACCGCAAGAGTAATGGCAGTACATACAGGCACACCGCTGCCCGCAATCAAAGCCGTCTTGAGAGGGAAAAGAGTCAGCATCACCAGAATAACAAGCAACATTGACGTCACCAGATCCTTAAGAAATGAGAACACCGATTTGTTTACAATCTCAGGCTGGTCCGTTATGCTGCATACACTGACACTTGCAGGAAGCGATTCCGAGAACTCGTCAAGAACCTTATTCACTTTTTTGCCGAAAGAGACAATATTGTTTTCAGGACGCATCTCCACGGAGAGAATCAGGCAGGAATGTCCGTTGAAACTGACAAAGTTATCAGGTTCCTTATACCTCCTGCTTACAGTTGCGATATCTCTTATTCTGATGACATTCCCCTGGGCATCAGCATACACGATTTTCTCTGCAATCTCATTCTCAGCGCCAAGATTTCCATATACGTGGACCGGTGCAGTAGCTTTTTCACTGTCGAATGTGCCCGCAGGGACGGAGATGGATTCGGCCTGCCAATTCAAGGCCAATGCCGACGGGCTTATCCCGTAAGCGGATATCTTCTCCCTGTCCAAGGTGATTGCTATTTCCTCGCCAGTACTCCCGAGAACCGTCACTTTGGCCAATTCCGGAATTCTTCTCAGGGCAGTACACAGCTCATCTGCATAATCCTGAAGTTCGGTATAGCCCTTGTCTTCGGATTCCAGGGCAATCATCATGGACGAAAGCGAATTGAAATCATCCAGAACCATAACGGCCAGTACCCCTGTCGGAAGAAAGACCTTGTACTCACTGACTTTCTGCTTGATTCGGGACCATACTTCATTTTTCTGCGAAACCGGGCAGTTCAAATCCGCATAAATATAGCAGATACCATCCTTCGTCACGCTGCGGAGATCTTCTCTGGTGATTTCGGGTATTGACAAAAGGCAGTCCTCCAATTGCACGGTCAGCCGGTCTTCAACTTCCTGAGCCGTGGCTCCGGGATACACGCCGACAACCACACCCTGTTTGATTGTAAAAGTCGGGAATTCATCCTTGTTCATCCTGTTCAAGCCGATTACACCGACTATGCACAACGCAGCTACAAGTGTGTAAACAATATGTTTCTGGGATATGGCCCAATCGACCATACCCGCAATTCCTTTGAATCTCTTCATATTACAGCTGCTTGATTTTGACTTTCATTCCCGATGACACCTTACGGAAGCCATCGACCACAACAAGTTCCCCTTCCTCAAGTCCGGAAAGGATTGTGACTCCGTTGTCCGTAAAAGAACCAGGCTCAACATATCTTTTTGAAATGACTCCCTCCCGGCTTGCACACCAGACATAGCGTCCCCTATTATCACTCATCAACGCCCTGACCGGAAGTATTAGGCGGGAGGCGGTATCTGATTTCATCCTGACCTTGCATACCATCCCCGGAAGGATATCCGCACAGTTCCTCTCAGGTGTAAGGATACATTCATAGGAATGGGAAACTGCACTGGCCTGAACCCCCTTGGCGATAACGCGGGCATTAAGGCTCATACCTGCAGCCGGAAATTCCACTTCCGCCATTCCGTTCAATCGGATTGACCTTATCTCGTTCTCCGGAACACTGAAATGAATCTCCACGGAACTTGAATTCAGTATTCTCACAAGTGGAGAAGAAACTCCCAATTCCACCCCTTCTTCCACAAACACTTCCTCCACGATTCCAGAATATGGCGCTTTTACACTGCATCTTTCCAATGCATCCTGAGCCGATTTGAAAGAGGCCTCAGCCTTTCTGAATTGGGTTGTAATCTCCATCTTCTGAACTTCTGTAACTCCACCTTTGGGATAGACCTGCATCATCCTGTCATACCCGTCACGAGCCTGTTCCAGAGAAGCGGAGGCCATCTCATAAGCAGACTTGACAGACTCGGATTCCAACTCCAGAAGCAAATCACCGGCCTTCACAAAACTGCCGTTTCTAACCTTGAGTTGCTTCACTTTTCCGGGGAAAGAAGAATGCAAAAGAGCATCTTGAGATGCCTCGGCACGTCCCACATAAGTTCTCAGGGAAATATCCTCCACCATTTGAACCTGTACTACATTTACAGATACAGGCTCAGGCTTGACATCATTCTTCGACCTGTCGGCAATGCTGCTTATCTCATTGCAGCCCACACACATAAGAACGCAGGCCAGCAAAGACATACGAACTTTATCCATCTTTTCTCCTCCCTTAATTTTCCGTACCGATACAATCAACATTGCTTGCCACGATAGTCATTTCCGTACCTTCCACAACGATGGTTCCCGCATATTCCAAAGCAAAAATCAGCTGATTTCCGTACTTCGAGCCCTTTCCCTTAAATCTCACAAAGCCTGAAGCGATTTTTTCCGAACCGTCCGTAAGGAAAGCTGTCTTCTCCGCTTCATCCAAAACGATATCATCACCATCCACAAGTGCGGTAGTTTTGCACACATTGGAACTGATATCATTGAATGTCACCATTGCGGCTTCCGCATCTTTGTCCATAATGTTTATATGCATCTGGCCCTGTTCCGGGTAAAGAGGAACCCAGGTTTCAGTAAATACTATCCCCATTGATTCCATCAATTCCTTTTCCTGCTCAGATGCATTCACATAGTCGGTAGGCAGCAAAGCTACTTTCCCACTGATTTTATAGGAGTACCTGCCTTCGAACCCCTTAATCCCTTCTTTGCTGCACGAAACGATTGTCAAAACTCCAAGTATGACAGCCGTCAATTTCAATACATTACTTTTCATTTCATCCATTCTTAAATTTTCGGATGCAAATGTATAGGGATATATACTCTCCATAAAGAGCCATACATCCGCAAAAATGTTCTATTTGTACTATAAATAACCAAATAAACATAAACACAGGCTTATTATTCAGAATAATTTATGTTTATTTGTACTCTATTGCAAGGAACATTATGGAAAAGAACAATATTGAAAATATCCCATTATGGGGACTGAAAACAGTAACTGTCGAAGACATCAAACAAATCGGCTCTTTCTGGGCATTGCCAAAAAGCGGATTCTTTTTATGCCTGAAAGGCAGTCTTGCATTGGGAAGCCAGAATCGTTTCTATGAATTGGAACCAAATGACATTATCATCTATCCGATACGCACAGTCGTTTATATTAAAGGATATTCCGCTGACATTACCGGAATTGTCGGTGTAACGGAGCTGGAAGACATCCTCACAATAGCGTCTCAGACAGTGGACATGTCCCAAAGCCAGGAAATACTCTCAAATCCATACAGACACCTGAACGGAAGGGAGATGGAACACATAGCGGATCTCTGCCTGCTGTTGCAGAAAAGATTGAGTGAAAGCAATGCAGACCTGGAAGACCTAGTACTGAAAACTTTATGGAAGGCTCTGTGCTATGAGATAGCGATGATATTCAAATCCGGGAAGGAACTGAACACTGCGGAAACTTCCAGAGGGGAAGCAATCCTTCTCAATTTTATCTTTTCTCTGAAAGAGCAGGTCAAAACTCACAGAGAAGTGCAATATTATGCTGACGAACAAAGACTTACAACAAGGTACTTCTCTACCGTAATAAAGAAAACATCCGGAATCACTCCATCGGAATGGATAAACACAGCCTTGATGAACCTTTCCAAAGAATTGCTGACGGACCCTGACGTGAACATAAAACAGGTGGCCTACTCGCTCGGATTTCCGAACCCGTCTTTCTTCGGGAAATGGTTCAAGCACCAATGCGGCATCACACCTTACAATTTCAGAAAGGCCCTTAAATGACTTATCGTTCCCTCCGGAATCCAAATTTTCCTGCACTTTCCTCGTAAAATAGCAAGATTTTGTGTAAGTTTGCCTTTTAGCAAACAGGATATTTATGGAACAGATACGACAGATACCTTACGGAGTGTCCGATTTCAGGTCGGTCAGGGAGCAGAACTTGTACTATGTTGACAAGTCAATGTACATTGAAGCACTTGAACAGCAACCAAGAACCTTAATCTTCATTCGTCCCCGGAGGTTCGGCAAGAGCTTGTTTATTAATATGATGCGTCTTTATTATGACAAGAATGCGTCAGGTGATTTCGATCGTCTGTTCGGAGACTTGTATCTCGGGCAGCATCCTACACCTAACCGAAACCGTTATCAGGTACTGTATTTTGATTTTTCCCGTATTGGCAGCGATTTGAATACATTGAAGGAAGATTTCAACTCATATTGCAACATTCAGCTGAACAGTTTCATGGATGCATACCGTCAGGATTATCCTGAGCACCAGGTAAAAGA
>JBJFDE010000159.1:0-2184 GCA_051889855.1 Candidatus Cryptobacteroides sp.
AGAGTCTGCAATATAGAAACCAAGATTCACGGGGACAGCATTTCCAATCATTTGTTCAATGTCTGTCTTTGTCCCTTCAAAACTGAACCATTCAGGGAATGTTTGAATCATACTTCGCTCTTTTGTTGTGAGCGGACGGATTCCATCAAGCGAATTAACCGGATCTCCGGGATGTAATGTATATCCCTTAGGCATTGGCCTGTTCACTCCTCTGATAGTGGCACTCGGCTCATCAATGCTGAAAATCCCGCGACGCTTGTAACTTCTTGGATGGCGATAGTAATACTCGATGCCCAACTTGTCTCCAAAATAGTCCCTGAGGCTCATTTCGTGATCGGACAAGCCGCTCTGTAGAGTACTCTTCATAAAATCGTCAGCACTTCCGAGCCTGCCAATAAGAACAAACCTCTTTCGTTTTTGCGGTACGCCGCATAGAGCTGCGTTCAAGACCGTCCGGGATAATCCGTATCCTGCGGCTCTGAATATCCCGATGGCTTCCTGAAGCTTGGATGTCTTCAATATCCTTTCGACATTCTCCATTACGAACCATTCAGGTTTCACCTCGGAAATGATATTGGCGTAGCTGACAGTAAGGTCACCCCTCCCGTTGTTTTCATCCCTTTTTCCTGCGGATGAAAAGTCCTGGCAGGGAGGCCCGCCAATAATCATATCGGGAGAGAATCTCCGGATAACAGCGACAGATGAACTTATGTTCGTCAGGTCAAGACGTATTGCCGGATGGTTGAAGTTGTTTCTGTACACAGCCAAAGCATCTTGCCAGACATCTACGCCTGCCACGACATCAATGCCTGCCTTGAGAAAACCAAGGCTCAGCCCTCCGCAGCCACAAAATAAATCAACCGCTCTCATCTTACGAATAAATCTGGATGGCTTACAAGATATGCGTCAAACCTTCTTTCCGGCCGCAAGAATTTTTGTCCGTCACCAATTATGATATTCTTGATTTCATATTTGGAAACACGAGGTTTTTCCAATGCGGGACATCTCATAAAACCATTGGTGAGTTTACCGCTAATAGCGAATGCCTTGTCGGTCTTGTAGTTATAAGCGAGGTCGTTTACGATATCCGTATAATTGAATCGTCCGTAAAGCGAGTAATCCCAAAGCATCTTGTACAGCCAAATAATAGTCCGCTGATTACGGGATATATCGTCCTTGATCGGTGCTTCTCTCAGTGCCATCTGTATGATTGAAAGATTAGACCACACAAACACGTCGAGACAGTCTTCCGCCAAGTCTGTGAGAGTAGGATCTGTCTTCCATACAGGCTGTACAATAAGAGGCTTCTGTGCATTGTAAAGTGCTGATGACACGTTAAGAATGGCATCTCTGATTGCATCGTAATGAGGTAATACCTCACGTATGAGACTCCATACTTTAATCTCCGTACCAATTGTGTTCAAAATGTCGTGAAGGTCAGATTTGCCCCCTGGCCTGTCAAAACTTGAGCAAATGCTGCAGGCAAGGAATAGTATGGTGGGAGAACGCACGACAATTTCACTGCCATAATCTATATCTTTCAACCCTTTGGTAGTATTGTCCGGCAACGTGGTCAACTTAATTTCCAACCCGGAGACTGGAGAATTGGTAGTTCGGTTTATCATTACTAAATCTACCTTTTCCTTTTTTGTAGCAGTGTAGTATTGCTCATAAGGGAAATACCCTGCCTCAAAATCGTAGTATGCCTCGTCTCCAGTAGGATTTATGCCCAGAAGGGAAGTTGCGGATATTTCTTTGTGCACAATGCTGTTGTCCTTAGCAGTGCAGATATAGATAGGATTTATTCCCTTGTGGCCCATATATGCTACAAGGGAGGCCGGGAAGGAACTGTTGAATTGATTCTTTCCCCAATAGGCCTCACGGGTGTAATCTCTGTTGGAATATTTCTGCCCGAAAAGTCCCGGTTGCGTATTGTTGTCCTTTGGCATATTTACGTTTGACCGATAATAACCAATAAAAATGTCCAGCCCATCAAGGTTGTGGGCTGGACAAAGATACTAAATCTGTAGTAATAATCACTATTTGTGATTCGTTTTTTGAAACGGTGTATCGGTTTGCGAAAGTTGAACTACAGCTCCACCTCAACGTAAGCCGGGTAGAGCCTGTATGGGTCGTAATAGAGGGCGCAGCTGTTCACCAAGTTCTCGAGCTTGAGCTCCGGAA
>JBJFDE010000160.1:0-2171 GCA_051889855.1 Candidatus Cryptobacteroides sp.
TGGAGTGAAGAGAAACCAACGTTTGAACCCATTGATGAACCTGTCTCTACGCCAAGGTAAGTTGCGTCATCGTTTGTAAGTTTGGTGATCTTCACGTCCTGGAAGGTGATGTTTCCACCGATTTCCCAGTTCCAGTCCTTGGTCTGTACAGGGATGAAGTTTGCTGAGAGCTCAATACCCTTGTTGACCATGGTTCCGATATTGGAGATGACCTCCTTGCCGAAGTTGGATCCGAGAGGAATGGAGATATTGTTCAACAGGTCGAATGTGTTGCGGTAGTATGCCTCAACTGTACCTGTGATCCTGTCATTGAGGAAACCGAAATCGAGACCGACGTTGTAAGTCTCAGTTGTTTCCCATTTGATGTTAGGGTTATATGCAAGAGGAGCAAGCACGTTATAAGACTCTCCGTTTGCACCCATTGGATACTGCATTGTCACAGATGCTGACTGATAGTACCTTGCAATGTAAGGATAGTAGTCATCTCCGATATCCTGCTGTCCGGTGCGTCCCCATCCCAGACGGAGCTTGAGGGCTGACACTGATTCATTTCCTTTAAGGAACGGTTCGTTTGCGATGTTCCATGCAAATGCTGCTGATGGGAAGAAGCCCCAGCGATTGTTAGGAGAGAAACGGCTGGATGCATCACCGCGGGCAGTGAATGTGAAGAGATATCTTGAATCATAGCTGTAGTTCAAACGGCCGAAGAATGATACAAGGTAGTACTCTCTTGCATTTGTAGGAGCTATGTGATACTCGACATCCCTGTTGTTGTTATAATACTGAGCATTGTCATATTTCACATAGTTGTGCTGCCATGAGTAACCTGCCATAGCGTTGAAATTATGCTTGCCCCAAGTCTCATTATAGTCGAGATAAGCCTCAAGGAGCATATTCTTATTGTAGTTCACATACTTCTCATAGAGGTCTGGTGCACTTGTAAGAGATCCGCGTGAACCGGCTTCATTGTATTTTGTGCCGTTGGTCTTGGCGATATCCATACCGAGGTTGAGGTTTGCCCTGAGTGACTCAAGACCATGAATCTTGTAGTCAATCTGGAGGTTTCCTACTCCACGGAATGTGTTGCCATAGTTGATGTAGTCATAAACTGAAGACAGAGGGTTTGAACCTGCCATTGTGTTAGGGACACCTGCACTGAACCAGTTCCAATATCCGTTGGAAATCTTGGAAGTATCAATGTTTCCATTGGCATCAGTGAAATAGATAGGCTTTGTAGGGTCGAATGAGAGAGCATTGCCCACTGCATTGTTTGCCCAGTTTGTGTGCTGGTAAACGCCCTTTGCATTGAAGTTGATGGAAAGGTGATCCTCGAAGAATTTAGGAGAAAGGCTTACGTCGATGTTTCCTCTCTGGTTGTCACCGGTCTTGATGGTAGCCTGGTCAAGGTTGTATCCCAAGCTGACACGGAAAGGAACCACTCCACCTGAATAGAGGCTGATGTTATGGTCAGTGTTGATTGCAAGACGGTAAATCTGTTTCTGCCAGTCTGTGTCATAGATGACACCGTCAAGACCAACGAGGTCAGCACCCTGTAAAGGACGGTTTTCCTGCATGTACTCAGCAAATTCAGGTCCGGTCATCATCTTGATGACATCTTTGTTCTGCTTGAGGGAAACGCTGCCGCTATATCCTACATGAAGACCTTTACCTTTACCTTTCTTGGTGGTGATGATGATCACACCGTTAGATGCACGTGAACCGTAGATTGCAGTAGCTGACGCATCTTTGAGGACTGAGTAAGACTCGATGTCGTTAGGGTTGACAGTTGCAAGAGGATCACCCATTCCGGCACCGCCATCCTTCGTTACAGGCACACCGTCAATGACGATGAGAGGGTCGTTGGAAGCTGTAAGGGAAGCAGCACCACGGATACGGATAGTAGCTCCGGCACCTGGCTGTCCGCTTGCAGGAGTGATGTTCAAACCTGAAACTTTACCCACGAGCATTGAGCTTGGGGAAGTGACAGAGCCACGGTTGATATCTTCAGCTTTGATCGCTGCAACCGATCCTGTCATATCATCTTTCTTCACAGTACCGTAACCGATGACCACGACATCGTCGAGGAACATGGTGTCTTCTGTGAGAAGAATGGTTGCAGGAACCTGCGATGCTGTGAATGTCTGTGTAGCATAGCCGATGCAGCTGATTTC
>JBJFDE010000161.1:0-2169 GCA_051889855.1 Candidatus Cryptobacteroides sp.
ATCGGTTTGTCATATTCATCAATCAATATAACGACTTTCTTCCCAGTCTTTTCATAAGCAATGTCAATAATCTGCTTGAAACGAACCTCGATATCATTGACAGAACTAGTATCCGCATCAAGATTTTTGTCCCAAAGTGTAAAATGGTAGTTGATGTTATTAATCAAGGCTTGCGGACAGTCATATTTCTTCCCATTCAAATCCAGATGGAGCACCGGATATTCAATCCAGTCATTCTCCAACTGCTCCAAAGCCAGACCTTTGAACAGATCCTTCTTGCCGGAGAAATATGCATCCATTGTGGATATGAGCAGGCTTTTGCCGAACCTGCGCGGGCGGCTGAGGAAATAATAGGTCCCTGAAGTAGCCAGTTTGTAAATCAAGGCTGTCTTGTCCACATAAGTATAGCCTCCTTCACGGAGTTTCTCAAAATTCTGAATGCCTATCGGGTACAACATATCGTATCAAAACTTATTAACTCACAAAGATACAATTAATTTTGTTGCTAACAATTCTGAGGTGATTGGAGATTTCCCTGAGGAAATTGTCATTTCTTCAATAATCATAGCATCCAGTACTTATTGCGATATTTTCAATGAATGATATATTATTCATTATCATTGTTTTCCGTCAACAAGACATCGTAAAACTTGTCACCAGCCCAGTAGAGCATCGGATGAAGGCTCCCGGTAAGTTTCTTGTAATTGCCTCCCAGGGCCTCCATCTCTGACAATATTAGCAGTTTCAGTTCGAGTTCCTCCTGTGTCGTGGCAAAAACAAGGTTCGTATATCTGCGGTTCTCATACAGATAGTCTGAACTGTCGAAGCAGGGATAGCGCTCCGAGTCCTCACCCACATATACTCCATCCTTTGGTTCTTTTTTCCTTGCATACTCCAGCATTTCATTCACGCCATTGAATACTACGCCGAGTACCTCTATGGCATCATCACATTTAAAAGATCTCATTTTACAAGCGTATTATCGTTAGTTCAATTGACCATTGCAGATCTTCTTCACAATCACATCGCAGCCCCTTTCAAGGGTATCTCTGGTATCGCGATACAGGTCATCGGAGAAGAATCCGCTCGGGTCGGTAAGCACGGCACGGCTGCCGAAGCAGTACATCATAAACAGATGGATCTTATCCCACCAGTCCTGAGGCACAATCCCACGAAGGACATACTGGTGCTGCGGCTCCATCACCAGAATCAGGTCCGCTGATGCGGCATCAGCTTCATAGACATATTTTGTCACCCCGCCGAACTCATATCCTTTTTCCGCAAGGATTCTCCCGAAATCTTCCGGACGTTTCGTTTGATTTAGTTGCAAAGTGCCTGCGGAATCGACAAGCCAATCATTGATTCCGGCCTCGGCAAGCTTCTTCCGCAGAATGAATTCCGCCCCTGCACTGCGGTACATATTGCCGCTACATATAAAAAGAATCCGCTTCATTGTCTACAGATTATAGAAGTTATTGTAATTGAATGTGGTAAGCTGAGATTTGGTGGTGTCCATTTCTGCCATACGTTTTGGTATCTCATGGAATGGAACTTCCTCATCGAGCAATGCTCTCATATTCTCTGCAAGTTTCACATTATCAAAATCCAGATCATCCTGCAAACAGGCGATATCGTATTCCTCAGTCTCCGTCATCTCAGAGACAATCATCCCGGAGAACAACCCGTGCAGATGCTCCTTGCGGGCAAACAGATCCGCGTGGCACCAGATGCCAATGACAGGATGCTTCCTCAAGGCATAAGCCATGGTATGGCACACATACAGGCGATACTCTCCGTCATCCTCAAGACGAAATAGCCCCGCATCAGTCCCGTGGCCAAGCAACATCACCCTCTCCCCCGGGCGCAGATGGTACAAGATGCTCCCAAGCTCCTTCCTGCTCTCCCCTCCGGTCAACAGTCTGACATCCTCCCGACCTTCATAAAGTGTCCGGAGGAAGTCAGTGGTTTTGTCTGATGGGTGGATTACAAGCATACTGCCATCTTCACATTCACAGCGTCCTGCTCAAAGATAATGTCGGAAAGAGCAAGATATTCTAGCATTTTCTCCGCCTTGTCGAAGCGCTGGAGATAGATATTGACACGCTTTTCTGTTGTCTTGATTTCCAATCCGCTTGGAATACTTTCCTCAAGTTGAGCGACAAGACCGCT
>JBJFDE010000162.1:0-2168 GCA_051889855.1 Candidatus Cryptobacteroides sp.
CAAGGACCTTTATGTGACTTCAGGCCACTATGCAAAATATGGAAAAGACTCATTCCAGCCTATACATACACCACAGGAAGGTGAGGAATATCTGCTTAAGCCTATGAACTGCCCTCACCATTGTGAGATTTACCGCAGCAAACCTCGTTCATACAAAGACCTTCCGCTCAGACTTGCCGAGTTCGGAACCGTTTACCGTTATGAACAGAGCGGTGAGTTGCATGGCCTTACCCGAGTACGCAGTTTCACTCAGGATGATGCCCATCTTTTCTGCCGTCCTGATCAGCTCAAGGAAGAGTTCTGCAAGGTAATTGACATTATTCTATATGTATTCAAGACATTGAATTTCAATGAGTATGTTGCTCAGATTTCTCTTCGTGACCCGAACAACAAGTCTAAATATATCGGAACAGATGAGAACTGGGCGAAGGCAGAGTCCGCCATCATCGAGGCAGCAAGCGAGAAAGGTCTCAATACCGTAGTCGAATATGGCGAGGCTGCATTCTATGGACCTAAGCTTGACTTTATGGTCAAGGACGCCATCGGAAGAAAATGGCAGCTTGGAACCATCCAGGTTGACTATAACCTTCCTGAGAGATTTGAACTTGAATATGTCGGAAGCGACAACCAGAAGCACCGTCCGGTAATGATTCACCGTGCTCCGTTCGGATCGCTTGAAAGATTCGTTGCAGTTCTTTTGGAGCATACGGGCGGAAAACTTCCTTTGTGGCTCACTCCGGATCAGGTAAATATCGTCCCTGTCAGCGAAAAATATGAGGAATATGCAAAAAAAGTTTGTGATTTGCTGAATAATTCCGATATTCGCGCCTCTGTTGACAACCGTAATGAAACACTCGGTAAAAGGATACGTGAGAGCGAGTTGCAGAGGATACCTTTCCTTGTGATTGTCGGCGAGAAAGAAATGAACGAAGGAACCGTTTCTGTCAGAAGACAGGGCGGAAAAGATGAAGGATCAATGTCAGTTGAAGCATTCGTCTCATTGGTTACCAAAGAGGTTGAAAGCCAGCTGTCGTAATATTATTAAACTTAAAACTTATAGGAGGATAATTTTATCGCAACGCCATTTAAACCAGCAGGTCCTCGTTTCACCGGTCCGAAACCGGCAAACGCACCGCAGGGCCGTCAAGCTCAGAGACCCGATTCTAAAAAAGATGATGACGGATTGAGAATCAATGAAGAGATTACAGTCTCTCGTGTACGTCTTGTAGGAGAAAACATTCCAGAACAGGGAGTATTCCCTACATCAGAAGCCTTGAAGTTGGCTGACAGTCTTGGTCTTGATTTGGTGGAGATAAGCGCTAAAGCCGATCCTCCAGTGTGCAAGATACTTGACTATCAGAAATATCTCTACCAGCAGAAGAAGAAAGCCAAAGAGATGAAGGCCAACGCTGCCAAGATAGTCATTAAGGAAATCAGGTTCGGTCCGAATACGGATGAGCATGATTTTCAGTTCAAGTTGAAGCATGCACAGGAATTCCTCCAGGAGGGTTCCAAAGTCAAAGCCTCTGTGTTCTTCAAAGGACGTTCCATCCTTTATGCAGACCAGGGAGAGAAACTTCTTCTCCGCTTTGCCGTGGAACTCGAGGATTACGGAAGGGCTGAGCAGATGCCTAAACTTGAGGGAAAGAGGATGATCATGATGATCTCCCCGGTAAAGAAAAAATAGTCCAAGTGATTGGATAATATAGTATTAACAGTCTAAAAATTTAACTATGCCAAAGATGAAAACCAACTCCGGTTCAAAAAAGCGCTTTGCACTTACCGGAACGGGAAAAGTTAAGAGAAAACACGCTTACAAAAGCCACATTCTCACCAAAAAGACCAAAAAGCAGAAAAGAAATTTGACTCACATCGGTCTTGTTGCCAATGTTGACGTCAAGAGAGTAAAAGCTTTGTTGGCTATGTAATACCGACTGGTATCGGTTTACAAATCATTATTAATGTCAAACTTGGAATGCAGTAGAAAAGCTCCGACGACGGACACTGCCTCCATAAAACAGTTAAATTTATGCCAAGATCGGTAAATTCAGTTGCTTCAAGAGCACGCCGCAAAAAGATTCTTAAGAGAACCCGCGGTAACTTTCTTTCAAGAAAAAATGTTTGGACGGTAGCAAAGAACACCTATGAGAAAGGTCTTACCTATGCTT
>JBJFDE010000163.1:0-7896 GCA_051889855.1 Candidatus Cryptobacteroides sp.
CTTTTTACGTACTGCTAAATAACCAAAATCAGCGTTTGCAGTTAAAACATAATTGGTTGTTTTATTGCCAATTGCATACACTGCTGAGCCATTTTTCTCATCATCGGTCCACCCATAGCCATACTTTGAGCCGAACTCAATCAGAAAGGCAGGAGTCTCTGTCGCATATATTGAATCCTCTTCACTAAGTGCTCCAAGTTTGAATGTTCCAACTGCATTTCTACCTCCCAGACCTTTGTAAACTGGTTTGTAATTTGTGTCTGCATTGAGAACCATTGAACTTTTCAGTCCTTTGACCTTGTTACCAGTATAATCCTCAAATGCGCCATCCTCGTATGTCACAGTATAGAAAGCACCGTCCGGAAGATTATTTACAGTAATGCTTGCACTATTGCCTTTTGCTTCGACAACAATGTCTGATTCAGCGACATGACCTTCCGGCACTCCCGTTGCTATGTTTTCAGAATTGAAAGCATAGAATGAAGCGCTGAATTTACCCTTGCCGACTTTTACGGGCTCTGAAAAAGTAACGGTCAAAGTGCTGTCTTGACTTGTATAATTAACCGGAAATGGATTTACGCCATCGGAGGTGGTTACGCTGGCAACGACAACACTTCCGACATAGCCCATCGGGCTTCCTGCAACGGCATAGACCTGATAAGTCGTATTTGGCATCAGGTTGTCCATCTTGATTGTTTTTGATGGATCTTCCGCTGTCCATTTGACACTTCCCTGTTCCAATGATGTATAGGCTACTTTGTAAAGCTTGGATGAATCCAGTTCTGCAGCCTCGACATCCTCATCAATGAGATATGAGTAGTATGAAGCCTCTGCAGTCGGAGCTATATTGACCACGAAGGAACTATCCTTTACTTCTGAAAAAGAAATAGTTATGCTTCCGGGTTTATCTGCGGTCTTTGGTGTCTCCTGACCACCGTAGAGGTCGCAGGAGACAGCCGCAGCAAAAGTTGCTAAATATAATAATGTCTTTTTCATATCACGTCAGTTTATTTCTTTGTGAATTTGATGGTAGGAAGCAGACCGGTAAGCCATCCGAGAAGTTCGCCGGAGGTCGCATCTGCCGCAAGGAAGCCATATCCCCAGTCAGGATCGGTAGTTTCCCATCCTGTGCTGGTCTTTTCAAAGTCAATGGTTCCTTCAGGAGAATAGTATCCGCCAGTCTTGAATCCGACGAAAATGCTCTTATAAGATGAGTATTTGCCTTCCTGCCCGCATGGAATACTGATTTTAACAATATTATCGCCGTCTTTAATAACGTTACCATAAACAGCAGGCATTCCTGGAGATATATTGTATATCCATACAACCTCAATACTTGACGGATCTTTGTCAATGGTTATATCCCATGTTATGTCACCATCCCAATTTTCTTTTCCGGAAGCAGCATATGTTCCGAGGATTGAAGCGAGTGGATGGTCCAGATCCGAAATCCTTACAGTGCAACTGCTGTTGGCCCCGATTTCAAGTCCTCCCGCACTTACCAGGTCAACAGTGAAGGTAAGGTCTCCGGTGTATCCCACATAATTGATGATTTCAATTTCAATGTTCATTGTCCTGGTCTGGCCGTCAAAAGCTACAACAGCAGACTCGTCGGTAAGCTTGTAGTTCACGCCGAGTTTGGCTCCTGTCTTGCCCTCACCGTCAGTTACGGAATATGCAACCGCAACTTTTTTCGGATCGATGGAAGCGATTGTGACAGGAATCGTCACTAACCCGGCATCCTCATTTACTGTGATGGCAGTCTTGTCAAAAGCAGCAAACGAACGGCTGTCCTCAAAGACTGGAGTCTTGTTAAGGTCACAGGAAGCAAGAGTAGCAACTGCTGCGGCCAGCATTAACAACTTATTTATTTTCATGTTTCTTTCCTCCCTTTTAGTTTGTATATCCAGGATTGTGGGTAAGATTAGGGTTCACACCGTACTCACGGAATGGAATAGGCATTGCCCATCTGTAATCACCTGGCTCAACTGTTTTACCAGCCTCATCTCCAATGTAATCTGTTCTGGTCATCGTTCTCTTGGTTCTCGCAAGGTCAAACCAAAGGTGAGCCTCCCAGGCAAGTTCCTTTGTCCTCTCGGTGAAAACTCCGTCTTTTGTCAAAGGCTGAGGTGTTGCTCCACGGTTGTTTGCGATGGTCGCCATTGCTCCTACTCCGTCATAACCGGAAACGCCATTTGCAACGGCCTCTGCAATATTGAGGTACATCTCAGAAAGACGAAGTACTATAACGTTGCTTGCATCCGGTTTACCGAGGCCTTTTCCTATATATTTGGCTGTCCAGTAAACTTCTCCGCTGTTCTGGAAAAGAGTACTGCGGACATCGCTTTCTTCATAGAGGCCCATAAGATCCTTTGAACATCCTGCATCACCATATCCATTAGGACCGGTCATCGGAGAAATTCCATCATGATATCCGTCATAGGAGTTGGCCTTAAGACCATAAACTTCAAATATGACCTCACCGCCTTTAGGAACATCGACTTTGTAGCATTCTGCGTCCTTTACTTCGGCAGGAGTCCACATCTCAAATTTCTTGCTGTCAATGACTTTCTTTGCATAGAGTGCTGAATTCTCCCAATCTTCCTTGTAGAGATAAACGCGACTCAAAAGTGCCTGGATTGCGTAGATGCTGACAAAAGCTTTTGCATCAGTACCGGCCCTGACATATTCAGGATCGATTATATTTTCTGCTTCTGTAAGGTCTGCTATAATCTGCTCATATACCTTTGCAACGCTTTCTCTTGCAGGTTTTGCAGAAGGCTCGGTATGGAGAACCACTGGAACACCATCATGAGAAGCATCTGCCGTATAGTTGTATGGCTGAGCATATGTTCTCACGAGGTCAAAATGAGAGAGCGCACGCAGGAAAAGGCATTCCGCCTTGAGGTTGTTTCTTTCCTGCTCGCTGCCTTTTTCGCCAAGATTGTCTATGACATTGTTGGCAGCGGATATTACATAATAGGCGTACCCCCAGAGAGCACTTGTGTTGTTCTCATTGTAATTTATGTTATACATATCGTTGCAACGGCCTGAATCGAAAGATGAACCGATATATTTCTTGCCGTTCGAAGTCTTGAGCTCATTGATGAGGACAAAATCAGCGCCATACCAGCTTGAAGAGGCCAGTGGAGAATAGGCACCGGCTGTTGCCTGATTCAAGCCTTCTATAGTGGAAAGCGTCAGGTTGTCGCTCTGTGACAGAATCGGGTCTTCAACAAGAAAGTCCTTGCAGCCTGTCAGAGCAACGATTGCCGCAGATATTGCAATTATATATTTTTTCATAACTTCTTACTGTTTTAGAATGACACTTCAATACCACCCACAAATGATTTGGTCAGTGGATATACACCGGCGCCGGCTCCTGTCACACCCATTTCAGGATCCCAGAAATTCACGTCATGGAAGCAGTAGAGGTTCAGACCGCTGACATAGAACCTGAGACCTTTAAGGTGAATCTTGCTGAGGGCTGACTGTGGCAATGAATATGACAAAGTGATATCCTTGATTCTGAGATAGTCACCTCTTTCAAGCCATCTGTCGCTGAGTGCGGCAGCTGAATTTGTCGTATTTCCTGCTACAGGCTTAGGGTTCACACCTGTATCACCTGGCTGTTTCCAGTAGTTGAGAGCAGAAGCCATCTGGTTCATCTGCATCTGTGCACCATCGGAGTTGAGGTATCTGTACTCGTTGAGAATGAGGACGTCACATCCGCCCTTAAACTCGAAGAATGCGCTAAGCTGGAGGCCTTTCCATGCAAATGTAGTGTTGAATCCGCCAAGGAACTTAGGCTCAGGTGAACCAGCATAGTACTTTCTTGCCTTATTGTAGTCATTGGTAAGTTTACCATCTTCGGTCACCCAGAGAGCTTCTCCGTTAGTAGGGTTGACTCCGTAGTAATCAGGAAGATAATAGCTGTACATCGAGCGGCCTACAACATAGTGCAAGAAACTTCCGTTTTCAATTTTCTGAACGCCCCTGTCATCCGGATCTACTGCAAGGTCAAGGATTTCGGTCTTGTTATGTGAGATGTTGAATCCGACATTCCAGTAGAAGTCATTGTTTGAAATGATATCAGCCTCTACCTGGAACTCAACTCCGGTATTCTTCATTGAACCAGCATTCATAAAGTTGGTGCTGAAACCGGTTGTCTGAGGAACCTTAACGTTCAGAAGCATATCCTTGGTTGTACGGCTATAGACATCAAGGCTTCCCCTTACTCTCTTGACCAAACCGAAGTCGAGACCGACATTCCATGTGGCATTCTTTTCCCATGAGAGGTAGTCATTTGAAGGCTGGCTTGGCAGCATGCCGACAACTCCATTGTAGGTCGTAGTACCATAAACTCCATAAGCCTTGTATGGGCTGATACCATTGTTACCGTTGACACCGTAGCTTGCGCGAATCTTCAAGACATCAAGGACGTTGCTTGCAGGAGCATACCATTTCTCGTTATGGATGTTCCATGATGCTGATGCTGACCAGAATAATCCCCATTTGTTCTTTGAACCAAACAGTGAAGAACCGTCCTCACGGACTGTAGCCTGCACGAAATACCTGTTGTCGTAGTTGTAGTCTGCAATTCCGAAGAAAGAAAGGAGAGTCTCATTGCTGAAACTATCATCTGCCTCAACGTTGGTCGGATTTGCTGTGCTTGCATAAGGGATATCCGGGTTTACACCTGGAGCATAAACATAAGACAAATCATATTTATATTTGTTTGCTTCCTGTCCCACAAGCACTCTGAGAGAGTGATATCCATCAAATACGTTGGAATAGTTGATGGTGTTGGAAGTCGTAAGGTTTGTGTACTGGCTTCTTGTTGTCTGAAGAGTAGCCTCACTTGGCTTTCCGTCAGCCTTAGGGTTCCAGTACCTTCTGTCCTGAGTGAATGCAGCCTCAATCGAGTTCTTGGTCTCAATTACCAAATGCTTCACAGGCTCCCATCTGAGGAACATCATGCCATTTACTTTGTATGATTTCGACCACTGGTCGTCATATTCGGCAGTAGCACGCGGGTTCTGGTATGAGTTTGATGAGATGTTCACATTGTGGTTGCCATTTTCATCATATTTCGGAATCCATGGAAGGAGGGTCTCTCCAGCCCATACCGGGTTTGCGTAATAGAGCGACTGCATAGGGATATCGTTCTGCTCCGTGTATGCCGCATTGAGTCTGACACCAGTTTCAAGAGTTCTGAGAAGTTTGTAGTCTGCGTTGATTCGTGCCTGAATCTTGGAATAATCTACGCCATAGAATACACCTTCATTCTTGTGGTAAGAAACTGATGAATAATATTTTGCCCTGTTGTTTCCACCTCTTGCACCGATTTCATACTCCTGAAGCTGTCCAAGACGGGTGAAATGCTCCAGCCAGTTTGTCAGTTCACCGGAAATGAGGGACATAGGACGGTAGTATGTACTTGTAGGATTGTCTGGATCCTGGCCGGCATTTATTGCAGCAGTTCTCTGATAACCGAGGAGTTCCTCACCGGTCATCATGCGGAAATCCTTATTGTCTCCCTGAAGCCATGATATACCATATTTCACCCTTGCATCAAACTGAGCCTTGCCCTCCTTACCACTCTTGGTTGTCACGAGGATGACACCGTTGGCAGCACGGGAACCGTAAACGGCAGCAGCTGCTGCGTCCTTCAGGACAGTGATTGACTCGATATCGTTAGGGTTGATGGTTGCAATACCATTGGATGTATTAGTCATCTCACTGGAACCGGAGCTGATTACCGGAATACCGTCAACAACCCACAAAGGAGCATTGCCGGCATTGATTGATGAGTTACCTCTGATTCGGATCTGCGACTGTGCACCTGGCTGTCCGGAAGATGCCGTTACCTGTACACCTGCAAGTTTTCCAGAAAGAGCCTTGTCCACGGAAGAAATAGGGGTAGAGGCAAGTCCGTCACCTTTAACGGAACTTACTGAACCTGTTACCGCTTCTCTTTTTGCGGAGCCATAGGCCACCACAACAACATCTTCAAGGGCAGTTGCGTCAACTTCAAGTGCGCAATCAACTATCAACTTGCCGTTGACAGGAATTTCTGAATTCTTGTAACCGACAAAGCTGAAAATCAGGACAGCATCTGGCTGCGTTGTGATGGAATATGATCCGTCAGCACCAACAGATACTCCGTTCATTTGCCCTTTGACCCTTACCGATGCATACGGAATAGGATCTCCGCTAGCAGCATCGTAAACAGTTCCCTTCACCTGCAGGTTTTGAGCAGATGCACATACTGCAGTCGCGATAAGAACCATGGCCGTGAAAAAAAGTCTGATTTTTTTCATAAGCTTGATAATTAGTTAAACATAAATATTGAATCTGATTTGTCCGTTCCATACACTACACTGGACCGCACTATTATACGGGCATTTTATTGTGCGTCATTCGGAGATGAATTTTGACGGAAGTGGCTTATAATCAGGATGTAAGGGTCCTTGTATCCGCAAGTCAGGTCACTATGAAACGAATAATCACTCTTTGAAAACGTGGTCGTAGAATATCTCCTGCGCGATGACGGAAAAATCGACGTCATCAATTCCGGATGGAAGGATGGCAAGGCAAAAGTTGAGGAGTAGAGAGATAAAAAGTTGCGGAATTTTGTTGTTATTTCAGTCCAATAACTAATTAATTATTGGATTATGACAACTTTAGCCTACATCAGGGTCAGTACGCAGCTACAGACCGGAGAAAGTCAGAAGTATGAAATTGAAAAGTTTTGCAAGGCAAAACACATCAATGTCGGTAAATGGATAGAAGAATCCGTCTCTGGAACAATTCCATGGGAAAAGCGGCGTTTGGGGAAGGCCGTCCGAAAGCTAGGAAGAGGGGACCTTATAATTTGTACGGAACTGTCGAGGCTCGGGAGGAATATGCTGATGATTATGTCGCTTCTCAATTATTGTTCATCCAAAGGAATCTCAATCCATACTATCAAGGACAATTTCGACTTATCGGACAATATTAACTCAAAGATAATTGCTTTTGCTTTCTCCCTTGCTGCGGAAATTGAGAGAAATCTGATTTCACAACGAACAAAGGAAGCACTTGCTGCAAAGAAACTTATGGGTATAAAACTTGGACGGCCGAACGGAAGTTCTCCCAAAAGGATGACATATAACGATAATCGGCATGAAATCGTTGAAATGCTCCGGAATGGAGAATCGCTTTCTTCTGTAGCAAAGCATTTTGGAATGCATAGGAACACTCTCAGACGTTTCGTCAATGAGTCAGAAACGAGATAATGGATGAAATAATGTAACTTTTTTAAAAATTATGATTATAAACTGTAACAATAGAATATTGCTATTTTCTTTAGTTTCAGATATGGATTTTCTTACACTTTTAAACGTGAAATTAGCCTGAAAATTAAATATGGCTAAAAATCAGTAACTTAAATCGTTTGGATTTTTAAAAAAAGATGTCAATCTTTGCAGTTCGGTGCGTTAAAAAATGCCCGTTATTAAGTGCGATTCCAGTGTAGTGTATGGAACGAACGAAATTCAATATTTATGTTTAACAGTAAAATGTATCAACTATGAGAAAAATGAGACTATTTTTCACAATGTTGGCGGTGCTGGTTTCTTCTGCAGTCTTCGCGCAGAACATATCAGTATCCGGACATGTCAAAGATGCTAAGGATGGCAGCCCTATTCCGTTTGCCTCAGTGCATCTCAAAGGTACAATGACCGGAGTCAGCTCCGATGCGGACGGTTATTATTCAATTACCGTGCCAAGTCAGGGCCACCTTGTATTCTCATCAATCGGATACAAGACTCAGGAGATTTCAATCGACGGCAGAAGGCAGATTGAAGTCGTAATGGAGGGTGATACCGAAAGCCTTGACGAGACCATCGTCGT
>JBJFDE010000164.1:0-2165 GCA_051889855.1 Candidatus Cryptobacteroides sp.
CGGCAGCTCCTAACATAAGGCAGAAGGCCAGGTCCATCCTGCCGTTGAAAGTACTAATCACACCCAGAACGCCGCAGAGCAGGTTCATGGATGTGATCGTATTGGGTATATATTTGACAATACTCATGTCAACAATAATCTATTGGGATGATTATTTGATGCCGAGTTTCTTTTTGATGTCTTTTGGAAGAGCGTCCTTGTGGACAACGATGTTGAGGGTCTTGTATCTTACGAATGCATCAGATGCATACCAGATGCCTTTATATTTGCCACTCTCGCCCCATGAGTTCTTGACCATGAAGTATTTGGTTCCGTTCTGGTCCTGAGCAAGACCGTAAATATGCATTCCGTGGTCATCGGTAGTGGTCTTCCTGTCGTAACCTTCCTGTCGCATTTCCTGTGTTATGCTTACTTCTTCAGGAAGCTCAGCTGCTTCAGCAGCTTTTTCCTCTTTGTTTTTTCCAACCCAGCGCTCCTGATCGGAACCACCTGCTGCAGCCTTCTCCTTCAGTGCCACTGCGATGCCGTTCCTTGTGAATCCTTTCTCACTTACATCTGATCCCCATGCGATTGTATATCCTTTTTCAATAGCGTTGTACATCACTTCCATGAGTTCATCTATTGGAAGATTCCAGGCGCTATCCCATCTCCAGTTGTCACAAACTTCGATAACGAATGGTTTGTAGAATGGGTGATGTGTGAAAGAAGTAAGGTTTACATAGTCTTCAGGATTGATTCCGAGGTAATCCCTGTATGATTCAGGGGTGTATTCTGTTCCTGCGACAGTGAATTTCTCAGGATATTCTCCGAGATAGGCCTCGATGATGCCGTCCATACCTTTCACCCAAGCTGTTGTGAGGGTCTTGTTAGGGTTGCTCTTGATTGCATCCACATAGCCTTTGAGAGCTTCATCCATTTCGAAGTGTTCAGGCTTGTCGCTTCCGTAGCACAGACCAGGCATTGCATCCTGAGGAACGATACCGTAGTCCTCAATGACATGAAGGACGTCTCCGAAAGAGCTGCCTGCAGCGAAGTTGAGATGACCGTCTAGTCTTATGTATTTGATTCCTCTGTCATGGTACGATTTACCTACTACAAACATCTCAGCCAGATCGACTTCCTGACCTTTGGTCCTGAGTATTTCAGATTCTATGAATGAGAGTGCCGAGTAGCACCAGCAAGTACCTGAACGGTATTGGTTCTTGACAGATGTGATGGGATTCTCCTTGATAGTAGTGAACTGATAGTCTGGGCTTTCCGGCTTTGCCGGTGCATTCTGGGCAGCTGCCGACAATGTTACTGTGAGAGCTGCTGCCAAAAGGACGAATTTGATTTTCATGATAATATTATTTAATTTGTTTCAATCAACACGCCTGTCTCCATGCTCGTTACATGATGACATATATTTTACAAAGTTAGCAAAAAAAACATAAAGATTGTATCTTTGTCCTTCCGCGGTACTTTATATGCGTGAAATTTTAAGGAAAATGGGAAGAACAATAAATATTTTGTATGTCCACGGAATGGGCGGCGGCGGAGACAGCCGCATTCCTTCCATATTGAAGCAACATATCAATAATGCCATACCATCTCAGTCAGGCGTTTTTGTCAATGTAACAGTGCGGACATATAACTTTGATCCACAGGAAGGCGCAAGTCAGATTGCCCTTTGGATGGAAGAACTGAAACCGTCCCTGGTCGTAGGGGAGTCCCTTGGAGCACTTCAGGCCATCAGGATTCAAGGCGTGCCGCACATTCTGGTTTCACCTTCACTGAATGCACCACTTTACCTCGGCAATCTTGCTTTTCTGGCTCTCATCCCGGGAGTTACATTTTTGCTGGACAAGATTTACAAACCCAGGGAAGGTGACAGGCAAAGGCTGCATTTTTCTTTCAGGATATTGAGGAAATACAGAGAGCATCGCAAAATTGCCCTCAGGAATTCTCCTGCAATGGGAGGAGGGGATTCATTCCATGCATTCTTCGGAACCCATGACCATTACAGAAAATCAGGCATCGTATGTCTGAAAACATGGAAAAAGTATTTCGGAGATTCATACGATATATATGAAGGTACTCATTTCATGGAAGAAGAATACATTCATTCCTTATTGATTCCAAAGATATTGGATACTTTGGGTATTAAATAATAAAACAGAAATGTT
>JBJFDE010000165.1:0-2159 GCA_051889855.1 Candidatus Cryptobacteroides sp.
AAGGAGATTCTTTCAATGTCTTACAAATAATCAACATATTAAAACACCTAAAATAAGAAGTGCTATGAGTAAACAGTTACTAATTTCGCTCTTTTGGGTTACTCTCATCTTAATGGGATGCTCCAAAGAAGTTGGCGACTGGGCAGCCATTAGTCAAGATCAGGACTTGACAGTATCTTTCGGCATATCGCCGGATGTTCAACATTTGTCGGACTCAGATGCGAGAACGGTTGCTGACATTTTCTTGTCCCGGAGAGGCAGGACTAAGGCGGGTTCAACTAATGCATACAATGTTATTGCAATTCCTGGGAAAACAGGTTCTCCTGCTATGTATGCGGTAAATTTGTCTGACGGGTACGTTATTGTGTCAGCTACTAAAGAATTCTATCCGATAGTTGCCGAGATTGATCATGGCTCATATCCGGAGTATGAGACAGGAACCGGATTCGACTTGTTAAGGGATGAATTGATAGATGCCATAGATGCATCTGCTGGAAAGGAAATTCCAGAAGAAGTCCGGGATTCTTGGCGTATGTTTGAATCGGTAGATAATTATATCCCAAAAACTAAATCCATGAGTGATGACTATTATGATGCGTATGTGGAACTTGCTGATTATGCGACGGCAAATGGCTACACAATGTACAAATTGGGAGAGGCACGTGAACGTGAATTACCGGATGAACTTATAGAATATTTTGAGGCTCATGAGGATACTGAAAGCCCGTTTCTTGGTGAATACTCATTTGATAATTCTGCCTATATTCTTGAACGTTATGTGGAAGATCCTATAACCTATGGCCCATACGTTACTACAAAATGGGACCAGGGGACTCCCTTTAACTTAACTCGGGAGATCCACAAGGAAGATATTTGGGATGTTTGACAGTAGCTACTGGCCAATATATGAGGTACAATGAAAGTCCGTCCCGGTATATTGCGAAGAATGGAACCGTATGCGAATGGCGTCAAATGCCGGATACATATTCAAGCCCGTCTTTGTTGGTTTTCCTATATGATTTGCGTCGTAGGCTGAGCATTGATGATGGTGGCGGCGGTTATTTAATAAATGCAAAAAAAACGTTGGATACTTTACAGTACAATGTCCGTATTGAATCTTATAATTCCAATACACTATCATCGTTAATTTCAAGCAGGATTTCAAATTCAAGTTCAAAGCATAAGATTGCGATAATGGCCGGAAATGATGGGACTGTTGGACATGCTTGGGTTTGTGATGGGTACAGATGTCCTCATTATTATACGGAATATATTTTGTATGCACTGGACAACGACATTTATCCGGAATGTGAGTACATAAAATATGCTGAGCGCCGACTTGAGGGGTACGTGAGTGCTGCAAAGTCTTTCCATATGAATTGGGGATGGGGAGGTTATTATGACGGATGGTTCTTAGATGGAGATTGGACTCCAGATACATTTGATTTTACACATAATAAAAGAATGTTGCATCAATGATGAAAAGATTAGTAAAAGAGGCTCTTTCTGCACTTTGCCTCGTTATGTCTGTTGTCTCCTGCTCGCAGAAAGATGAGGAGTATCGTGTAGGTCCTGGTTATAGCAAAGGAGTCGTATTTCTATACGACCCGTCCTCAGGTACATTGACCGAGGCGCACGAGGCGGTAATCGAGTTGCCTTCCGCTGCCGGCGAGATGGAACTCAGCTTCGTTTCATTTGGATTGTGTGGCCCGATTAAAGTATCCGGACCTGATGATATTGCTGTGGAAGCATTGTACAAAAGTGGTTCTACGGAAGGAGATCCTGTGTATGGTGAGAAGGACGGTATGGTCCAATACATACAGAAAATGACGGTTACCTACGGGAACAAGCCGGGTAAAGCTGACAGAACCGCTGTATATCATGTCGTTGGATATAATGGCTTCGATGGCGTAATTGCGGAATTCACATTGAAGCAGTGATGATGCTCTGCCAAGCATTGTCGAGCCTGGTTAACGGTTTTTCCAAAGATAGAGCGATCACAGTGTCGAAAGCTACGTGGTCGCTCTTTTGGATAATTTTCTGATTTCTTAATAGGAGATGCGGCAAATAATGTTTAGTTTTGTAGGACTACATCAAATGACGCATTGATATGGAACAGATCAGGCAAATACCTTACGGCGTTTCCGACTTCAGGTCGG
>JBJFDE010000166.1:0-2155 GCA_051889855.1 Candidatus Cryptobacteroides sp.
TGCTGTAAGGTCAAGTGTAATTACATTTCCGATAGACAACGGCAGGACAAAATGGATGATTCCATCCTCAGCTTTCTTGTCCTTTGTCATAATCGGTGCCATTTCTTCTATTGTGAACGGGCAGTCAACCGGCATCTTGCAAGCACGGAAATCGGCTTCCAGAGTTGCTGCGAGTCCTTTTTCCACCTTAATTTCTTCGTTTTCTGCCGAAACGGCTTCAGCAAGACGGGCAGCCATAATTATTCCCATCGACACGGCTTCTCCGTGGGTTATGTCGTATTCCAGTGTTTGTGACCCGATTTCCGAAGGTGTCATTTCTTCTGCCCTACGGCGCGCAAGCGTTTCGATGGCATGGGCGAAGGTATGGCCGAGGTTCAGAAGCCTCCTGCGTCCCTTCTCGAATTGGTCGCATGAAACCACTTCAGCCTTGACGTGGGCTGCGGCTTCAATCAGTTCTTCAAGAGGAGTGATATCATTGCTGCATGAAGCAATATAGTCGCAGGCTTTGGCATAGTTGCCGTTATCGCTGATTATAAATGTCTTGAGCATTTCTGCAGCACCGGATAAGAAATCGCGTCTGGGCAGGCTGTGCAGTACATGAGGATTCAGATAAGTGAAGTCTGGCTGTCTGATAACTCCGAGAATGTTCTTGTATTTATCAAAGTTAACCCCTGTTTTACCTCCTATTGCTGCATCGACCTGAGCAAGCAGGGTGGTAGGGACATAGGCGAAACTGACTCCGCGTTTGTAGATTGAAGCAGCAAATCCTGTCATGTCTGTGGTGATGCCCCCTCCGATTGCCAGAACCAATGCATCTCTGTCTGCTCCATTTTCAAGCAGCCAGGTGCATATTTCCAGTACGGTGTTCATGACTTTGCCCTGTTCTGATGCATTTATTGTCAGCACAGGTATGCCTCTGGCAGCCAATCCATCGGCCATTGAGCGCAGGAATGAGGATTTATCCAGGACATTGCCGTCAGCTACTGCGAAGATATGCTTGTATTGACCCAGGGCAGCCATCAAGGCATTCCCAGATGGATCGGATTCGGTAATTATGTTGCAGATTCCTGTATTTTCCATAGCCGGTTTATGCTGATTTCATGATTATTTTGAAACGGATCTCGCAAATATAATAATTTTGTATTAAACATTTTGCCCATATATCAAATTGTTGGTAACTTGCGCCGTTTATGAAAAAGAGAACATTCACATTATATATAGTCATGGGGCTGATGGCAGGCAGTATTTGTTGTCATGCAGCTTCAAAACCCATAAAGATATGGGACAAACATGGCAAGGGACGCAAATCTGTCGTGATGACTGCCTATCCATCAGACGCAGATACTGCTGCAACGGCTGTGATTGTCTGTCCCGGTGGCAGTTATTTCTGGCTTGACAAGAAAAACGAAGGGCACGATGTTGCCCGTTGGCTCAATTCCAAGGGCCTTGCTGCATTTGTCCTGGAATACAGGGTGGCCGGAGCGTTCAATTTTCCCTGTCCTACAAGATACATTTATAACGGAAACAGGTTCCCAAGAATGCTGGAGGATGTCCAGAGGGCTATTTCATTGGTGAGATCCGATGCTCAGGAATATGGCATTGATGCTTGCAATGTAGGCGTAATGGGATTTTCCGCCGGGGGACATCTGGCAATGATGTCGGCTGAGTTCTGTTCTGATGAATTTCTTGCATCAGAAGGCTATAGTGTGAACGTGTCTCTGAGACCTGACTTTGTTGTTCCTATATATCCTGTAGTTACAATGACTGATAAAAGATATGTTCACAAGCGCTCAAGAAGAGGTTTGCTGGGTGATACACAGATGTACAATACTGCACTTCGTGATTCACTATCTCTTGAAAAGCATATACCGGATGACTGTTGTCCTGTGTTCCTTGTCAACTGTATAGATGATAAAGTGGTAGATTACCACAATTCAGTAATTCTTGATGAGGCACTCAGCGAGAAAGGAATACCACATGAATATCATCAGTTTCCGGCAGGCGGACATGGATTCGGTGTAAAGAAAATTGAGTATAATGGTGAAATATTCGACTGGAAACCATTTTTCCTTAATTGGCTCTACAAGATACGCAAATAACAAAAACACCCTGACATCGTAAGATATCAGGGTGTTCAAAAAAAGTGGCAGCTACC
>JBJFDE010000167.1:0-7796 GCA_051889855.1 Candidatus Cryptobacteroides sp.
CAGATATGCCAGCTCACGAAGACGGGCTGCAAGGGTATCATATTTATATACAGTCGTAACCTGGAAAATTTCCGGATCCGGATGGAAGGTGACTGTTGTTCCGGTGTCTTCAGCTTCACCTACGACTGCAACCGGTTTGAAAGGTTTTCCTTTGGAATATTCCTGTACGAAGACTTTGCCTTCCCTGTGGATTTCAGCTTTAAGATAATCTGACAACGCGTTCACACAGGACACGCCGACTCCGTGCAGACCTCCGGACACTTTATAGCTGTCCTTGCTGAATTTTCCTCCGGCATGGAGAACTGTGAGGACGACTTCGAGGGCAGAACGATGCTCCTTTTCGTGCATTCCGGTCGGGATTCCTCGACCGTTGTCCTTTACTGTGATGGAATTGTCTTCGTTGATATATACTTCAATGTGTGTACAATAACCGGCCAATGCCTCATCGATACTGTTATCGACAACCTCATACACAAGGTGGTGAAGTCCTCTCTCTCCTATGTCACCGATATACATCGAAGGCCTTTTTCTGACGGCCTCAAGTCCTTCAAGCACCTGAATGCTGTTGGCGGAGTACTGCTCCGCCGCTGTATTGTTGATTGTTTCTTCGCTCATTTGAGTTATTCCTTATTATAAACAAACGGACAAATTTAGCAATTTTTCTTGGATTTCGGTCCGATATCCCTATAAATTCACACAAATGCCGATGGTTCCGCTGATACCGCCTTCAGCATAAAGAGGGCTTCGGAGGATGGACATATTCAACAGGTTTCCTCCCCTGCCCCAAAGGGAAATTTTCCGGTTTATGGCATATTCCAAATTCACTCCCAGGTCGGCCCATCCCGGTACAATGGTCGTGTCGCTGGTTCTGGCAGTGGACCATCCGCAATCCACTCCGGCAAAAATCCTTCTTTTCCAATTGTAGGTCACGCCGGCCTCTCCATGGAAGGCCGCTGGTTTGAGAAGGCCGTTCACAGGTTCTTTCATCCATGTATGATTGTAGGTAGCGGAAAGGTTGAAGTCCACGGATTCGGTGTTAAGGTTGCAGTCCAGGCTTGCAAATGCACTCTGGCATGCGCAGTAGCCTGCATAAGGGAGCCAAAGTGCCCCTGCATCTGTTTTTGTTTCATGCAACCCGCTGAGCATCATGTTCTTGTAGTTGACATACCCTCCTCTGAGGTGGTATCCGAACCATGATGTTATGCGTCCTTCAAAGCCGAGTGTAGCTGAAACTCTTTCAACTGAATTGTCCAGCAAGGCTGCTCCATTCGTCCATCCTAGGTCTGCATGTCTGTCTTGCCTGAGGATTGCTGACAGGGTGTTGAGTTTTTCTCCGCCCCCGACATGGATATATGCTTTCATGGCATCTGGAATTGCTATTACTGAGACAGTTACGTCAGGATAGGCATACTGGCCTCTGGTCTGGAAGAGTTCTCCTTCCTTTAACGGGATGATAGCGCTCACCCTCACTCCAAGGTCGAAGTTCCAGCGTCCGAGGCTGAATGCGTAATGCGGGGTGAGACTGAAGTTTCCTGCCGAAGTCTCGGCTGCTCCTGTATAGAAGGCCATATTAACACCTGCGTCAAAGAGCAGGTTTCCGGCTGTCCCGAATACCTGGCCAAGGCGGGCATCAACTCCTATCAGGTGCTCATTTGTTCTTGCATAAGGTTCGAGGTCCGTCCTTTCATCTGCAAAGCGGTATGCTGCTTTGACATCATACAGGAAATATTCCTCTTTTTCTGACTTTGATGACACGCCGACATTCACGTCGAGGGCATTGAATTCGCGTTTGCGGATCCAGTCTTTCTGGGCGATTCCGTAATATGCCGCGCCAAAGTCGAGTCTGCCTTTGAGCCAGTCGTAACGCAGGTCGGCCCCGGCGTTTGAGAGGCAGTCGTATCCGAAACTTTTGTTGCCGGTATAGGCAAGTTTCTTCAGTCCGCCGGTCTGCCCTCCAGTTTGTCCCTCGGCCTTTGGCTGCATTTCTCTGTAATTGCCTGCGAATGAGCGATGATTTGCAAATACGTCCAGCCTCAGCCTGTCCATCTGCACCGGGCTCCAAACAAGGTCAAGTTCCGGATGAAGTTCATATCCGGCTCCCGCTCTGAGGTAGAATTTGCCAGGTTTTCTTACCGACTGCACCGGTGTCATGGAAAGTCTGTACGGATTGAATTCATAAGATCCCTTATATGGTGTTTCGAAAACCGAGTAGTCGAAATCCAGGTCGAATCTGGTCAGTGAATCCGGCACTGACATCGATAGTTGCGGTTTATGGGCCTCCAGGAGTTTTCCTTCATAAGTTCTTCTGACCTCCACTGTCGGATCCAAATTCTGGGCGCTGGCAAGGCCTGTTGCGAAAAGGAGCATGGCTGCCGGCAATATCATATATATTTTTCTCATAATCATTTACTTGCTTCAGTGAAACTTGGCTATTGCTGGTTCAATTCTTTTTCGTCAAGTTTTTTCAGTCTCATCATAATGTTGTCCATAACATCGTCGCCGGCGCCTTCGCTCTTGTATCCGTCGCGGACGCTCTCGAAGGTTGCGCGTGCCTGTCTGATCTGGCCGCTTTCAACGAATGAGTCACCCAGGACAATGAAGCTTTTGGCAAGCCAGTAGTTCTGAGGTGAACCTGAGTCTGCGAATGCATAGACCTTGGTCTGCACGTCCTCGAATCTTCCGCTGTCGTAGCAGTCCAGAATGATGAGGTAGGCTGCTTCCGCGCCGTAAGCAGATTTGGTGTCTGCCGAAAGTCTTTCAAGTATTGCGAAGGCTTCATCCCTGCGGCTTGATGCAAGATAGGATTTGGCCTTGATATATTCGGCTTCTTCCTTGAGAGCTTTGTCGCAGCGCGCGTCTGCCATGAGGTTGTCGGCGCTCTTGATGCTTTCGTTCACTTTGTGTCCTCTGTATGCCGAGCGCATCATGCCTTTGAGGGCTTCGAATGTATTTGATTCGAGTTTTGCCGATGCTAGGAGTGATGAATATGCGCCGTAAGCTTCATCCCAGTGCTCAAGTTTGTATGAGATTGCTGCAAAGTTCAGCATGGAGAGTTCCACGAAGGAGCCTTCTCCGCCTTCAATGACGCGCTTGTAGAAATCGCAGGCCTGTTCGCTCTTTCCAAGGTGCTTGTATGACTCGGCCATGTAGAAGTCTGCTTTGTAAACATATTGACCGTCAGGATATTTGTCGGTATATTTCTTCAGCGACACCAAGGCTTTCTGGTAGTTTTCCGAGAGGAAAATCTGTTCTGCGGAGTTGAATATCATGCTTTCCTTTTCATCTTCGGTCTTGGTTGCTCCCTTGCCGATGCTGTCGATGTAGGCGAGGTATTCTTCCGGTGTGTTTCTGGTCTGGTATATTGATTCGATTGCAAGGAGTGCATCTTCAGCGCAGCCTGAAAGCGGCATCTGTTCGACTACGGTCTTATAATATCCCAGTGCTTCGTTGAACTGCGACTGGTTGCGTGCAAGCGATCCCATTTCAATATAGGCTTTAGCTACGAATGTACTGTCCTTGACGACTTCTGCAATGGTGTTGAAGCATTTGAATGCGTTTTCATCGTCTTCCTTTACTGCATATGCCCTTCCGAGCTCGAACATTGCCTCAGGATAGAACTTTGCATCTGTCGATGCATCGTTCACATGGCTCAGGAGTTCGATTTTCTTGTTGGAATCGTTGAGCAGTCCATAGCATATTCCCGCCTGGTAATATGGATATATATCGTTGACATCAAGGTAGTTATCCAACACCCTGTTATATGTGGAGAGGGCGTTCTTGTAGTCTTTCATGATGAAATATGAGTCCGCCATCCTGGTCAGGGCTTCCTTGCGGCAGTCCGTTTTCGGTTCGTCGAGATATTCTCCGAACCATTTGACTGCTCCCTTATAGTCTGCCTGGTCGAATTTGCAGTATGCTATATTATAAGGTATGAGGCTGCCTTCGGGCATTCCGTGCATTGCTGAGACATTGTACAGGTCTGTGAGTATGTCAAGGGCCTGGTCATATTGTTCGTTGCGATAGTAGGATTCGGCGAGCCAGAAGCGGGTCAGCTGGTTCAGGCGGCTGCCTTTTTCAGAATAGTATGCTGCTGTCTTGAGGCATGGAACTGCGAGTCTGTATGATCCGGACGAGATAAGTTGTTCTGCTCTCAGATAGTTGGCTTTCATATAGTTGGACCTCATTCCCGGATCCAGGTCGTCGATTTTGTCGTATGCTTCCACTGCTCCTTCATAGTCCCTGTTGTAGAGGGCTGCAACGGCGATGTAGGCGTTGATGCGGTCGCCTTGTGCCACGTCGGAGTATTTCTGGAGGTAGTCGCGGAAGACTGATGTGTCTGTATTCAGGTCAAAGGCAAGTTTTGCATAATTGAAGTATGCGTCCTGCGCCATGTCTTCGTCGAAATGTACCATTGCTGCATCCTTGAATGCTTCGAGGGCTGCGACCTTGTTCTTGGTCTGAATGTAGCTGTATCCGAGGTGGTAGTTTGCAATCTGTCCGATTGAATCGGCACGCATTCCCATCATGTTGAAGTTGTCTATTGCGCCTTTATAGTCTTCGACTGCATAAAGGACAGAGCCGCTGTAGAACCAGTCTGCGCGGGTTTTAGGTTTGCCGCCTTCCTGCTGGTTGAAGTTGTAGTATTTCCTGGCATTGACAGGGTCACCGAGCACAAGGTAGGATTCTGAGATTATTCTTGCCAGATGCGGTTTGCGGTCCTCCGGAACGGTTTCATACATTTTGGTGCCTTTTTCGGTGACATATTCATAGTCCTTCAGCATGAAATTGCATTCCAGGAGGTAATATTCTGATATTTCAGTGAAACGGTCATCCTTGACTGACTGCTCGAACCATTTGATTGCTTCTTCGAAGTCCGAATTGGTGTAATGGATGTAACCCATTGTGTATCTGGCTGGTGCAGTGAAGTCGGTCAATGGGAGCCTGTCCACCTGAATCAGCAGGTCCAGAGCTCTGGAACTGTTTCCGTTTTCGAGGCTGCAATAGCCTTTCTTGAAGAGATATTCGCTTCTGTCACGTTTTGCAATTTTTTTAGTGCTGAGTATGTCGAATACTTCAAGAGCTTCAGAATATCTTCCTTCGTCGAAGAGGTTGGATGCATGGTAGAAGCGTATCTGCGCCGCGAGGGCAGACTGTGGGTTTTCTTTGAGAAATTGGTTCATTGTTCCCACATAGCCAGGTGTGTTCATCACTACGTCACAGAGTACGGAATATGCCTTCGGGTCGGTTCCTGCATAATTCTTTCCTGCTTCTTCTGCAAGGATTTCGCTGCGGCTGTACATTGATGCCCTCAGGATCCGGAGCATATGGTTCATTCCCGCATAATTCTCCGTGTTGCTGCAGACAGGTGTCAGCCCATCGGCCGAATATGCTGGCACATTTATGCGGGCGTCTGCTCCGCAAGGATGAATGAGCGCTGTCGCTAATGTCAAAATCAATAGGCTTTTATACCTTCTCATAATTTAATTTTTAGTCATCAAAGGCCTGTGTTTTCGCTAATGAACATTCTTTATATCTATAAGCCAAACCTTTTGCGAAACTTCAGCCAAATATCTTACAAATTTAGTAAAAATTAGCTACTTTTGTGTGTTTGTAACTGATAATTTTGATATGGAAGAGAAAAGCCCTGTAATTTCATTTGAAAATGCTGATATCCTCGGTGGAGATGCCACCGTGATTTATGGCCTTGACATGAAGGTTTATCCCGGAGATTTCGTTTATATTGTGGGTAAGGTCGGTACTGGAAAGACATCGATAATCCGGACAATTATAGCCGAGAGTCCGTTGAAGAAAGGCTCGGGAATGGCCTGCGGATATAAGCTCGATGGTTTGAAGGACAAGGATATTCCTTATCTTCGCAGGAAGATGGGTGTGGTTTTCCAGGATTTCCAGCTTTTGATGGACAGGACAGTGGAGGACAATCTGCTTTTCGTTCTGAAGGCGACCGGATGGAAACAGGAAAAGGCTATCAATGAGCGTATTGAATATGTTCTGAATGCCGTAGGCATGGGACTCAAGGCTCACAAGATGCCTCATCAGCTTTCCGGTGGTGAGCAGCAGAGGGTTGCGATTGCAAGGGCGCTTCTGAATGATCCTGAGGTGATTATTGCGGATGAACCGACTGGCAATCTTGACAATGAGACTGCCGACGGCATCATGAAGCTTCTCACCGGCATCAACCGTGAAAAGGGCACGGCCATCGTCATGGTAACTCACAACCGTCAGATTTTTGACAAATATCCCGGTAAAGTGATGGTCTGCAAGGATGAAAGATGCACCCTTCAGGAAGACGAAGAGGCCATAGACCTCGAAGCCACCATCTGATGTCGTGAGCGGTCAGCAAACAGCCCGGTGGGCTTTTGCAGCTAGCAGCCGACGGCAGTCGGACACTACACCGTCATCCCCGGCTCAACCGTGGATCCCATCACACGATGTTGCTGACAAAAAGTCTTCAAAATGTCATCTCGACTGAGCGAAGCGAATGGAGAGATCTTGACGACTGACAATTCGAGTCAGACCGGCAATGCCGAAAACAAGATATTATTGATATATTTATTGGAAAATGTAATAATAAATGATTGACAAACAATTATTTGAACATATAACCGATTGGTTTTCAAGAAATATGGAGGTGGCGGAAAGTGAGCTCCAATACGACTCCCCTTTTCACCTGCTGATTGCTGTGATTCTCTCAGCCCAGTGCACCGACAAAAGGGTAAACATGCACACCCCTGAGATTTTCAAGCGGTTTCCTGAACCGGCAGATCTGGCAGTAGCTTCTTTCGATGAGGTTTATGAACTGATTAAGTCAATCTCTTTTCCGAACAACAAGGCAAAGCATCTGATTGGTATGGCTTCAAAACTTGTTTCCGATTTCAATGGCGTGGTGCCTTCGGAACCAGAAGAGCTTGAGACTTTGCCCGGTGTCGGCCGCAAGACTGCAAATGTCATTGCCTCAATAATTTACAATAAGCCTGTCATTGCCGTTGACACCCATGTTTTCCGTGTTTCCCACAGAATAGGACTTTCTGACGGAGCCACGGTGGAGGCTGTGGAAAAAGATTTGACAGAAGGCTTTGCTCCCGAACTCAGGCCCACGGCTCACCACTGGCTCATCCTTCACGGCCGCTATGTCTGCACTGCCCGCAAGCCCAAATGCGAGTCTTGCGGCCTGCAGCCTTGGTGCCGGCAATTCCGCACTCAACAATAAGGTTCGGTTAAATATTCATTCGCACTGCTTTTGCCGTTTTGTACTTGCGCTGCAAATGTTCTGACAATTACTCTGCATGGACCTGATAACATATTTCAACGACATACTCCCCTGCACCGCCCATTCTGGTACGGTATCGGACTCGCTTCCAGACGAATGGCTGCCTTCACAGTTCAACAATCCATTCAGATATATACCTTGTGAAGCAGTCAGGATAGCCGCTCGCGTGCTGATGGACAGGATTAGTTCAAGCGAAGAGCTGTCGTCCTCATTTTCAGAGGGAAAGATGCTCGGAGTCCTTGTCGTTAAAGATGCTGATGGTAAAGTCGGTTTCCTCAGCGGTTTTTCCGGCATCGCCGGTGGCCACAGCATAATCGATGGTTTCGTCCCGCCAATATACGACCTCACCATTCCAGACGGACATTATAAAATCTTTGAGAAAGAGATTTCCAATATTAATGACACTATCCGTTCGCTTGAACTGAGTCCTGAACTTTTAGATGTACGCTCGCAGCTTGAATCTGACCAGAAAGCTGCTGAAAATGAGATAAATGCGATGAAAGTTTCG